>NZ_PSUC01000037.1:0-26681 GCF_002931635.1 Rathayibacter sp. AY2B7
CTCCACCCCTCACCTGAAGGACCCCCCATGTCACGAACCCCCCGGCAGGAGCGCACCCGGCGCTCACGCCTCCCCCGAGCGGGCGCCGCGCTGACGCTCGCCATCGCCTGCCTCGGCGGCGTCCTCGGACCGATCGGCGCCGCCGGCGCCGCAGAGACCGTCCCCGCTCCCGCGCTGCAGTACTCGTTCGACGGCATCGGCGCGACGCTCGCCAACGGAGCCGTCGTCGCCGACTCCGCTCCGGGCAACCACCCCGGGACCCTGATCAACTCCGGCGCGACCAGCGTCGCCGGCCCCTCCGGCGCCTCCACCGACCGTGCTCTCTCGCTCCCGGGCGGATCCAGCACGTCGGCCGCCCCCCATGTCCGGATCGCCCCGGGCCTGATCCCCGCCGGCACGCAGGACGTCACGATGTCCGCCTGGCTGCGCTGGAGCGGTGCTCCGGACTGCACCTGGCCCTTCACGCTCGGCTCCAGCGTCGACTCCCACGTCCTCTCCACCACGAAGTGCGGACCGGCCGGCTTCGGCGCGATCAAGAGCGGCTCCGAGGTGCGGGCCGCAGGCACCACTCCGGTCGCCGCGAACCGCTGGGTGCACATGGCGGTCGTCGTCAAGGGCGGCCAGTCGGTCTCGACCTACTTCGACGGAACCCTCGTCGGCCAGGGCAGCACGACCTTCACCGCCGCCTCGGCGATCGGCACCTCCACGTTCTCCGGCTTCCTCGGCAAGTCCTTCTACGGCGCGGACGCCTACTGGGCCGGCGCGATCGACGACATGCAGGTCTGGACCTCCGCGCTCACCGCCGGCCAGGTGCAGCAGAGCGCCGCGTCCGTGCACTCGGTGCTCGCGAACCAGGACGCCGCCGTCTCGCTCGGTGACACCTCGAACGTCACCTCGAACCTCACTCTCCCCACGACCGGCGCCAACGGCTCCACGATCACCTGGACGTCGAGCGCCCCCGGCGTCGTCAGCACCAGCGGCGTCGTCACCCGGCCCGCCGCGGGCAGCCCGGACGCCACCGTCACGCTGACCCCGACCGCCGTCCACGGCGGCATCACCGTCGTCGGCCGAGCGACCACCGTCTCCGTCCCGGCGTACGCCGCCGGTGACAGCGCCGAGGCCGAGCTCGCCCGGGCCGTCGCCGACGGCATCGCCAACGATCCCGCCCTCGCCGGACCGGTGCGCGGCAGCCTGAACCTGCCCTCGACCGGAGCCGACGTCGCCACCACCGCCGCGCGCGCGAACAGCGCCAGCGCCGTGGTGACCTGGACCTCGTCGAACGAGGCCGTCATCACCTCCGCCGACAAGGGCACTGCGCCGAACGTCGTCGCGAAGGGCTCGCTCACGCGTCCGTCCGCCGACACCACCGTCACCCTCACCGCGACGATCACCGTCCCCGGCACCACGCCCCTCGTCCGGACCCTCCCGCGCACCGTTCCGGCCGCGGCCCCCGTCGCCGCGAGCGACCTCGACGCGTACCTGTTCGCCTACTTCACCGGCGACAGCATCGAGGGCGAGAAGATCCGCTTCGCGACCTCCGACGGCAACGACTCGCTCACGTGGAAGACCCTGAACGACGCGCAGCCGATCCTCACCTCGACCCTGGGCACGAAGGGCCTGCGCGACCCGTTCATCTTCCGCTCGAAGGAGGGCGACCGCTTCTTCCTGATGGCCACCGACCTCTCCGTCGGCACCACCGGCTTCGGCGGCTCGACCAACCGCGGCAGCCGCTACCTCGAGATCTGGGAGTCCACGGACCTCGTCAACTGGGGCCAGCAGCGCCACGTCGAGGTCAACCTGCCGAACGCGGGCATGACCTGGGCGCCGGAGGCCACCTACGACCCCACCATCGACGCGTACGTCGTCTACTGGACCTCGGCCCTCTTCACCGACAGCACCCGCAACGTCGAGGACGGCAACGGACCGCAGATCCTCACGTCCACCACGCGCGACTTCCGCGACTTCACCACCCCCGAGGTCTGGTTCAAGGCCGCTGACGTCCCCTCGCTCAACAAGAGCAACGGACTGATCGACGCCACGATGCTCAAGGACGGCGACACCTACTACCGCTTCACGAAGGCGACCCAGACCAGCGGCTGCCCCTCGCCCGACATCATCGGACAGAAGTCGACGAACCTCCGCGCCACCACCGCCTCCGGAGCGTGGAGCCTCATCGACACCTGCATCGGCCGCACCGCCGGAACGCCGGAGGTCGAGGGTCCCGAGATCTTCAAGACCAACGAGGGCGACCGGGCGGGGTACAAGTACTTCCTCTGGACCGACAACTACGGCGGACGCGGCTACATCCCGCTCGGCACGAACTCGCTCGAGGGCGACATCCAGTGGACGATCCCCAGCAGCTTCTCGCTGCCGACGTCGCCCCGCCACGGATCCGTCGTCTCCATCACCGCGAAGGAGCGCGACGGGCTCGCCGCGAAGTGGAACCCGTCGCTCCTGGTGACCTCGATCGACGCCGTGGCGCGGACCGTGCAGGCCGGATCGACCACCGTCGACCTGCCCGCCACGGTGGGCGCGACGTTCAAGGACGGCCACCGTGAGACGGTCGCCGTGACGTGGGCGACCGCCGATCTCAGCTCGCTGAAGAAGGCGGGCGACACCGTGCAGGTGCGCGGACAGCTCGCCAACTCGGCAGCGACGCCGGCCATCGCCACCATCACCGCCACGGCTCCTCCCGGACCGTCGCTGACGGCCTCGGCCGCGAGCCGCTGCGTCGCCGGCAAGGTGACGGTCACCGCGACCGGCACCAACACGAGCGGCTCCACGGTCGAGATGACCGTCGGCTCGCAGTGGGGGAGCAGGACCTTCGCCGGGGTCGCTCCCGGCAAGTCCGTGTCCGCCGCCTTCACCACCCGGGCGACCTCGGTCACCGCGGGCGAGGTGAGCGTCGCCTCGAAGGACGCGAACGGCACCAGGACGGCCACCGCGCCGTACTCGGCGCTCACCTGCCGCTAGGCCGGTGACAGGGGAGGGGCGGCGTCCAGCCGCCCCTCCCCTGTCCTCCTCCGTTCCGGGGCCTCCGGCCACCGGAGCAGGGGAGCATGGACCCTGGGTCCGTGCTCCCCGCATCCACCTCTCCCACGGAAGTAGACGAACAATGCGGTTCCGACGCACGACGGCCCTCCTGGTCGCCGCGAGCCTGACAGCGGGAGGGGCTGCGCTCGGCGCGGCACCCGCACAGGCCGCGGTGCCCAGCCCGGTCCTCTCCTACGACTTCTCCTCGTCCGCCGCTGTCGGCTCCGCCGTGGGCGCGGGCACGACCCTGACCGACTCCGCTGCCGGCCGCTCCGCCACCGTGCGCGGGACCGGAGCGACGACCGTCGCCGGTCCGCGCGGCGGCACCGACCGCGCACTGCGCCTCCCCGGCGGTGCCGCGGGCAGCTCCGCCGCCTACGCCGAGATCGCGCCCGGACTGACCACGGCGGCCACCACCGATGTGACCATGTCGGCCTGGCTGCGCTGGGAGGGGAACCAGAGCTGCAGCTGGGCGTACGCGCTCGGGCAGTCGACCGAGCGGTACCTCTTCACCACGCCCCAGTGCGGAGGCAACCTGATCGGCGCCGTGAAGAACGGCTCGGAGCAGCGTGCGGCCGACTCCGGTCCCGCCGCCACCGGTCGCTGGAGCCACGTCGCCGTCGTCCTGCGCAGCGGCGTCAGCGTCTCGACCTACGTCGACGGCCGGCTCGCCCAGACCACCCCGACCTCCGCGACCGGAGCGGCGACTGTCGGCACCTCCGCCTTCTCCGGCCTCCTCGGCAAGTCGTTCTACGGCCCCGACCCCCTCTTCGCCGGGGCGATGGACGACGTGCACGTCTACTCCTCCGCCCTGACCCAGGACCAGGTGCGCGAGGACGCGGCTCCGGCCGCCGCCGCGATCGCCGCATCGGACGCCGCCGCGGCGACCATCGCCGTCACCGGGCCCGTCACCAGCGACCTCCCCCTGCCGACCCGCGGCGCGGGCGGCTCCGTTCTCACGTGGGCGAGCAGCGACCCCGCGGTGATCGGCACCGACGGCTCCGTGCGCCGCCCGGCACCCGGATCGGCGAACGCCACCGTGACCCTGACCCCGACCGCGACCTTCGCCGGATCCGCCGCCACCGGCACCGCGCGAACCGTCACCGTCGCCGCCGACACCGAGGCCGACGCCACGGCGCGCCTGCGCACCGCCCTCGTCGTCCCGCCGACCGTCGCCTCCGGAACCGCTCTGCCCACGGTCGCCGGCTACACCGTGTCGTGGAGTGCGGACGGCGCCGGCCTGTCCGGCGGCCGCCTCGTGAACGACACGGCGACCGACCGGGCGCTCGCGCTCACCGCCTCCGTGAAGGTCGGCGCCACCACGCTGACGAAGACCTTCCGCACCACCGTCCTCAGCGCCTCCACGGCGAAGACCGTGGTGTCGTACACCCGGACGCCGACCGGCGAGGACAAGGCGAACCAGGACACGATCGCCCGCGGCCTCCACCTGGCACTCGGCTCGTCCGTCGCCGACGCAGCACCGCTCTCGGGCAACTCGGGAGTCCTCTTCGCCGACGGGGTCTTCCTCGGAACCGACAAGGCCGACGCCCGCGGCCTCGCGAACCCCGCGCTGTTCACCTTCGCCGACGGCACCGTCGGCGTGATCGCCACGCGCGTCCTGCAGTCGGGCGCGTCCGACGGCACCGGGACCTCGAGCGCTCTGGTCTTCAAGGCCACGGACGCCACCGCGTCCGACTTCACCGAGCTCGGCCTCATCGACCTCGGCACCACCGGCGGCGTCGTCGCGCCGAAGGCCGTCTACGACACCGATCAGAACCGCTACCTCGTCTCCTGGACGGACTCCTCCGGGGCTGCGAAGTACACGACCGTCACTGACCTCGCCCGCACCGAGCTCCGCGCGCAGGCGTTCTGGCCGAAGGACGGCGGCCGTCGCAGCGTCGTCGTGACCGACGGGAACCGCGGTGCGGTCCTCGGAGGAAGCCCCGCCACCGTCGCCGCTCCCGACCTCTCCGGAGTCCCGGGCCACGTCGCCGACGCTCTGCCGGGCGGCGCGCTGACGGTCTCCGGCTCCGTCGCCGACTCGCTCGTGAAGAGGTTCGGCCGCACGGTCAACACCGGATCCTCGGTCGCACCGCAGACGATCGATCAGGGCGACACCTCCGCCCTGTCCGGAGTGAAGGCGCAGCTCTCCTACAACGACGGCTCGACCGGCAGCCTCGGCATCGACTGGAACCAGCAGCAGCTCGCCGACCTCGCTGCGAAGGGCCCGGGAACGTACGACCTCTCCGGGACCGTCCGCCAGCGGCAGTACAACGAGCCGTTCGCCTACAACCGCGCGGATCCGACGATCTACCGCTACGAGCGCAACGGGAAGACGCAGTACCTCTTCACCGCCACGGACGACACGAACAACAACAACGTCGCCTCGCAGCACCTGCCGATCCGGGTCGCCGACAGCATCGACCAGCTCAGCGACGACAACGGCGGACGGGCCCTCGAGGTGGACCTCCTCAACCGCACCACGCGGATGGACCGCACCGCCGAGGGCAAGGTGATCGCGGGCTGCTACTGGGCCCCCGAGATCCACGAGATCGGCGGCAAGCTCTCCATCCTGTTCGCCCCGTGCTTCAACCCGGACAACGACCAGTCGAACCAGAACGGTCAGTGGTTCACGGTGCAGGCGCACATCATGCAGCTGCGCGACGGCGGAGACCCCGCGAACCCCTCCGACTGGAGCGCGCCGCGCGCCGTCGTGAAGAGCGATGGGAGCGCCCTCGGACGCCCCGGCACGGGACGCAACATCAGCCTCGACATGACCTACTTCGAGTCCGGTGGAACTGCGTACTACGCCTGGTCCCAGCGCTACGTCGACAACGGAGTGAGCGACCCGGCGACCTGGATCGCCAAGGTCGATCCCGCGAACCCCACCCGCGTCATCGGCGAGCCGACCCCGATCATCGTGCCCTCGCTGACGTTCGAGGACCACCTGTCCGAGGGAGCGTTCGCGATCCAGCGCGACGGGAAGATCACGCTCGTCTACTCCAGCAGCGGCGTCAGCCCGAAGTACATCGTGGGCGGCGCCTGGGCGAAGGAGGGCAGTGACCTGACCGACATCGCGAGCTGGACCAAGTACGACGCCCCGCTCCTGCAGAGCGTCCCCCTGCCCGACGGCGTCCTCGACTACCGCACCTACGAGCAGGGTCCCGGCCACGGAGCCGTCACCCAGGACGAGGACGGCAACGACGTGTACGTCTACCACACCTGGGGCAACGGAGTCGGGGGTGACGGACGCGACACCCGTCTCGCCCGCATCCACTACGCCGCCGACGGCCGGCCGGTCTTCGACCTGACGCCGACGGAGGAGGTCGCACCCGCGAACCGGACTGTGACCGCCAAGGTCACCGTCACGTCGCCCCTGACCGTGACCGCCACGGCGTCGACCCGCTGCGTCAGCGGGAAGGTCGTCCTGACCACTGTGGTCAAGAACGACAGCCGCTCGATCATGGACATCACGACCGTCACCGCCTTCGGCTCGAAGACCGTGACCGGAGTCGCTCCGGGATCGTCCGCGTCGAGCGCCGTCACCACCCGAGCGGTCTCGATCCCCGCGGGGTCGGTGGCCGCGACAGGAAGGGCCGTCGTCGACGGGAAGACGGTCAGCACGCAGACGAGCGTCGACTACCCGGCGCGCAGCTGCCGCTGAGACGGTGAGGGAGCGGGCGCCACGATCGCCCGCTCCCTCGTCGTCCCGCCCCCGACCGGCACTGCGCCGCCCTGCAGTGCCGCCACCTCAGAAGGACGACCGACGAGATGCACCACAGCAGGAGGGCCGGGACGGTCCCGACGATCGGGCCCGTGCTGACGAAGGTCGCGCAGTCGCACACCCTCACCGAGGAGAAGGACGACGGAGCGGCCGGCAGCGCAGCTGCGGTCGGAGGACACGACCTCCTGCTGATCAACGGCAACGCCCTCCCTCTCTCCTGAGTCCCCCCGGCGGTGACCGGCCCAGCCCCCCTTCCTCCCGTTGCAGCAGGAGACCGCCGTTCCCCAGGAGACACCCGTGATGCGCCTCGATCGATTCCTCGTGTCCCTCGCACGCCCTGCGCGGTGCACGAACCGCTGCGGAGCCTGCGGGCTCGACTGCAGCACCGACGTCTTCATCCTGATCGCGCTCGCGACCGGCGAGAACCGCGACGAGTCCCGCCTCCGAGAGGTTCTCGACCACCGCTCCGGCGACCGGGTCGATGTCGTCGAGGTGCGCAAGCGCCTCCTCCGGCTCTCACGCCACGGTCTGGTGCTCCTCGAGAGAGGCAGGAGGACCCCGCTGCAGCGCATCGAGCGCTTCTCGATCACGCGCGACGGCCGGGCCTTCCTGGCGTCCCATGCCAGAGCACTGGACCTCCTCGCCGAGGAGATCCACGTCGCGCTGCTGACCCGCTGACGAGCCGATGATCGGCGCCGTCCTCTCTCTCGCGTTCTCCTTCCAGATCGTTCTCGGAACGGGACCGCTGGGGCCGGGCTCGCGAACCTCGCCCTGACGGTCGCGATCACGGCGTTCTGGCCCGTCCCATCGGATTCCTCCTCCTCCGAGGGAGGAAGGAGGACCTCGACCGCGCCTGGGACGAGGCGGACGTCGCCCTCGTCCAGTGAGACGGTGGGACCGGTTCGTGCAGGAGCGACAGACCGGCTCGCCCCTTCCAGTCCGATTCACGACACCCCGTACCTCGTCGACCGACGACCTCCCCCCGATGAGGAGTGACTCGTGGATCGCAACGGTGCGGTCGTGCGACGCGGCCACTTCATCCGGTGGGTCTCCTCCCGCGATGCCGGCTGCACCGCCGAGATCATCGAGGGTCGCGAACCGGTCGCCCGGCACATCACCGCAGACCGGAACGACGACGCCCGGCCGCCCTCAGGTGAGAGGCGGCCGGGCGTCGTCGGTCGGAGGACCCGGTCAGGTCAGCCGCAGCGGAGCGCCGGGTAGGCGGCGCTCACGGGAGCGGAGGCGCTGCCGACGGTGGCGACCCCCTGGACGGTCCCGGCGGCGACCGAGGCGGCCCGCGTGGTCACGGCCAGCGAGGCGGTCCGGCCCGCATCGATCTGCTGCGTCTTCGCGCCCCACAGGGTGTTCCAGCGGAGGTCGGCGGTCGACGCGGCCTTGTTGACAGTGGTCAGCGTGACCACCACCTTGCCCGCGACGCAGCGAGCCGCTGCAGTGGCGGTGACGGGCACAGCCGGCGCCTTCACGGTGATCGTCGCCGTGACGGTGCGGTTGGCCGAGGCCACCTCCTGCTCCTTCGAGAGCGAGAGGTCGAGCCGGCCGCTCGCGCGGATGTTCACGCCCTTGAACCAGGTGTTGCGGTCCGAATCGAACAGGCCGCCCGCGTTCTGCGGATCGGTCGCCGTGTGCGGGTCCGGGTAGGGGCGGGCGTGGTAGGCGAGGAGCAGGTTGCCCGACTCGTCCTCGACGAACGAGTTGTGCCCGGTGCCGGCCTGCTGGCGCGAGAAGTACTGCGTCTCGTCCGCGCCGAGGCGGCCCAGGTAGGTGTCCTCGGTGTCCAGCACGGGGAACGCGGTCTGCGTCCACGTCGCGGGGTTGAGGAGGTCGGCACTCGCGTCGGCCGTGAGCAGGCCGAGCGAGTAGTACTTGTCGACCGTTCCGCCCGAGTAGGTGAGGTACATGCGTCCTCCCTTGGACACGATGAACGGCGCCTCGACGACGCCCTGGTCGCTGCCCTCGGTGGTGTCGGACGGGGTCGGCGAGCGCTTGCCCGACTCCCACGGCTGGCTCTCGCCGTAGATGCGGCTGACCGCACCGGTCACCAGCGGGACGGTGCCCTTGGGCCCCATCGTCGCCTTGGCGAGGGAGAGCGTGTTGCCGTTGGGCAGGACCCAGTAGCCCTGGGTGGCGCCGTTCTCCTGGCGGTCGATGTAGCTGACGTCGAAGGCCGCGCCCTCGAGGACGACCGGCTCGCCCCACTTCGTCTGGTCGAGGAATCCGCCCTCGGCGATCGAGGCGTCGGTCCCGGTGTAGGGGATCAGGACGGTGTTGTCGCACCAGCCGCCCACAGGCGCGTAGCCCTTGTTCATGCCGGCGACGATCCACCAGGTGCCGTTGATCTTGTGGAACTCCTGCGCCCAGATGTATCCGCCCCAGCCGTAGAAGGTGTTCGGGTACTGGCTCTGGCGACCGGGCGTGCCGGCGTCGGGGTCGATCACGATCTGCTCGGGAGCGGAGTCGAGACCGGCGATGGTCTTCGAGCGCTTGAGGCCGATCTTGCGGTAGCTGGAGCTCTCCTCGATCGGGCCGAGCGAGTCCTGACCGTAGTGCGAGCCCGTGAGGTAGTAGTAGCCGTCGTCCTCGTTGAAGAAGACGTGCGGATCCGCGCGGGCCTCGTTGACCATCGCCTCGGGGTCCTGCTGGACGGAGCCGGTGACCCGGTAGGTCCCGGGACGCGAGGTGTCGACGGCGGTGGTCAGATCGTCCTGCCAGTCGACGTTGAGCGACTTGGTCGAGCCGTCGTTGTACTCCATCACGGCCTGCCCCGGGAGCGCGGCGGCGATCGCAGCGGATCCGGCGCCGGAGTCGACGGAGCCGCTGAGCGACTTCACACCGGTGTTCTTCAGGTCGACGTACTCGCGGTAGAACGTGCTGAACTCGGTCGAGGTCAGCGCCGTCTCGCCGGCCTGGCCCTGGGTGAACCCGGCGGGGAGACCCGAGCCCTGGACACCGGGGACGCGGGCGTCGGCGCGGGTGGTCGCTCCGGGAGCGGTGCCGGAGGCGAGGTCCGTGAACAGCGTCACGCGGCCCTCGGTGGTGAGCAGATCGGTCCAGAACAGCTTGTAGACGCCGAGGGCGGAGTCGAAGACGATCCGCGGGTCGGTCACGACCGAGCCCGGCGCGACCCGGAGGACGCGCTGGTCGCGGAACGTGCGGCCGTCGGCGGAGCTCCAGAGGTAGACGGAGTCCGTGGCGTTGTTCTGCGACGAGACCGCGCCGAGCGAGCCGTCCTTCGAGCGGAACAGCAGCGGCGAGCCCATCTGGGCGTTCGGGCGCTGCGCCTGATCGCCGTCCTTGAGGACGGAGAGGATCGACTGCGAGCGGTTCAGCGGCTCCCAGGTGGTCGCGCCGGCGGGCAGTGCGGCCGTGAAGAGCGAGTCCGCGCGGCGGTCGTCGTTGTACGCCAGCGGGTCGTCCTTCACTCCGTTCGTCGTGGTGACGGTCTTGACGGATGTGGCGATGCGCCCGCCGGGCACGGCGAGGGTGCTGTCCCACGCGTAGGTCTGCCCGGCGACGGCTGCCTGGAGGCGGACGGCGACGGGAGCGGTGAGGCCCGAGAGGTTCACGGCGCCGGTGGAGGAGACGCGCGCGGCGCCGGCGCCGGAGGCGGTCCACGTCACGGTGTTCCCGAGGACCTGCGCGGGCAGGTCGCCGAGCACGGTCGTGGGGACGTCGAGGGCGGCGCGCAGGTCGGTCGCCACGGGACTGCTCGTCGCGCCCAGCTCGGCCCCGGTCAGGGCGCGGTCGTAGACGCGCAGATTGTCGAGGAGTCCGGTGAAGTACTCCCCGCCGCCCCAGTTGGCCTTGCCGATCTGCAGGACTCCGCCGGTCGATCCGAGGACCGTCGCGAGCGAGGGGCCGGCCGTCGTGACGGCGACGGGCTTCGCGTCGACGTAGAGGCGGGCGGTGCCGGCGCTCAGCACGAGATCGACGTGCTTCCACTCCGTGCTGCTCGGGCCGGTGAGGTTGCCCGAGGAGTCGCGGGCGCCGCTGTTGGCGTACCGCTCGACGGTGATGCCGTTCGTCCTGTCGAGGACGCCGACGTACTTCTCCTGGGCGTAGTCCTGGGTCGCGGCCGAGCGAGCGGCGAAGACCGACCAGCCGACGTTGTCCGCGGCGGCGGGCTTGGAGTCGTACGACAGAGTGACGGAGTCGCGACCCTTCAGCAGCGGCTGCCCGTCGGTCGCAGTGAGGTCGAGCCAGAACGAGGACGACAGCGAGACGGCGCTGCCCTGCCCGGTGCGGCCGGCGACGAGGGTCGGCGTGCCCTTCACGGCGGCGCGGGTCGACCTGTCGGTGAAGGCGCCTCCGCTCGGGGCGGTGTCGAAGGTGAAGTCCGCGAGCAGGCTCTGCGCGGGAGTGGTCGCCGCTGTCGCGGCGACGGCGACCGGCACGGCGGCGCCGGCGGCGAGGGCGATCGTCGCGGAGGCGGCGAGGGTGGCGGCGAGCAGGCGCGAGGGCCCGCCTCCGCCCGGGGGTCGTGACGTCATCGTCGACGTGTCCTCTCGGGTTCTGCAGCGAACCGGTGGGCGGACGGGGGATCCCGCCTGCGGTGTGGTCTTCGCACGGTACCGGCGATTGTTCACGGTAACAAGGGAGTACGACCATCGGTTGCGAAACTCTCACACCCGTCGGACATCCGGGCGAGCAGAACGCCGAAGCGGGAGGGCCGGCAGCCTCTGCGCCGGCCCCGCCCGGTCAGTGCCCGCGCGCGATCCACTCCTCGCGGTGCGGCGCCTCCGCCCCGATCGTCGTCGAGTCGCCGTGACCGGTCCGGACGACCGTCTCGGCGGGCAGCGTCAGCAGGCGCTCCGTGATCGAGTCGATGATCGTCGGGAAGTCGCTGTACGAGCGGCCGGTGGCCCCCGGCCCGCCCTGGAAGAGCGTGTCGCCGGTGAACACCGTGCCGAGCGCCTCGGCGACGAAGCAGACGGCGCCGGGGGTGTGGCCCGGGGTGTGCCGCACCTCGAGCTCGACGCCGGCGACGGGCACGATCCGCCCGTCGACCAGGGCGCCGCTCGGGGCCGTGCCGGGGTGCACGGCGTCCCACAGCATCCGGTCGGCCTCGTGGAGCAGCACCGGGGCGCCGGTCGCAGCGCGGACTCCCTCGACCGCGTCGAGGTGGTCGTCGTGCCCGTGGGTCAGCAGCACGGCGAGGAGTCGGCGCTCGCCGACGGCCGCGAGGATCGCGTCCGCGTCGTGGGCGGCGTCGATGACGACGCACTCGGAGTCGTCGCCGACGATCCAGACGTTGTTGTCGACGTCCCAGGTGCCGCCGTCGAGGCTGAAGGTGCCGCTCGTGACGAGCTGCTCGATCCGCGCGCCCATCAGAGCACCACCACCGAGCGGAGCACGTCGCCGCCGGCCATCGTGGCGAAGGCCTCCTCGATGTCCTCGATCCCGATCCGCTCGCTCACGAACTCGTCCAGGGGCAGGCGGCCCTGGAGGTAGAGGCCGGTCAGCATCGGGAAGTCCCTCTCCGGCAGGCAGTCGCCGTACCAGCTCGACTTCAGCGAGCCGCCGCGGCCGAAGACGTCGAGCAGGGGGATCTCGAGCGTCATCTCGGGAGTCGGCACCCCGACCAGCACCACGGTCCCGGCGAGGTCGCGGGCGTAGAACGCCTGGCGCCAGGTCTCGGGGCGGCCCACGGCGTCGATGACGACGTCCGCTCCGAAGCCCTTCGTCAGAGCCTGCACCGCCGCGACGACGCCCGCCTCGTCGAGGCCGCTGGAGTCGATGACGTGCGTGGCGCCGAGCCTCTCGGCCGCGACCAGCTTCTTGGGGTCCCGGTCGATCGCGATGACCGTGCCGGCGCCCGCGAGAGCGGCGCCGACCACGGCGGCCGTGCCGACTCCTCCGCAGCCGATGACCGCGACGGAGTCGCCGCGCGCCACGTTCCCGGTGTTCATCGCCGCGCCGAGGCCCGCCATGATCCCGCAGCCGAGCAGGCCCACCGCGGCGGGGTCCGCCTCCGGATCGACCTTCGTGCACTGCTTCGCGTGCACGAGGGTCTTCTCGGCGAAGGCGCCGATCCCGAGGGCGGGGCTGAGCTCGGTGCCGTCCTCCAGGGTCATCCGCTGCGTCGCGTTGAAGGTGTCGAAGCAGTACCAGGGCTCGGCCCGGGTGCAGGCCCGGCACTCGCCGCAGACCGCGCGCCAGTTGAGGACCACGAAGTCGCCGACCGCGACGTGGGTGACTCCCTCTCCGATCGCGCTGACCCGTCCGGCCGCCTCGTGGCCGAGGAGGAAGGGGAAGTCGTCGCTGATCCCGCCCTCGCGGTAGTGGAAGTCGGTGTGGCAGACACCGCAGGTCTCGATGTCGACCACGGCCTCGCCCGGGCCCGGGTCGGGGACGACGATGTCGACGAGCTCCACGGGAGCGCCCTTCGACCGGGCGATGACGCCGCGCACAGTGGTGGGCATGGGGGCTCCTTCGACGGGGGCGTGCAGGTCCGCTCCACAGTAACGACCGCGGGATGCGGGTGCGCCGGGTGGACGCGGGCGCTCCCGCCCTCTCCGGTAACGGACCGCCCGCCTCGCGGACAGCGACCCTGACAGTCGGTAGGGTGCGGGCCATGCGCACTCTGTACCCCGAGATCGAGCCCCACGACTCCGGCATGCTCGACGTCGGCGACGGCCACTCGCTCTACTGGGAGGTCTCGGGCAACCCCGAGGGCAAGCCCGTCGTGTTCCTGCACGGCGGCCCCGGAGCCGGCACCTCGCCCGCCCACCGCCGGCTGTTCGACCCCGAGAAGTACCGCATCGTGCTGTTCGACCAGCGGATGTGCGGCCGCTCCACCCCGCACGCCGGCGAGCCGGAGGCCGACCTCTCGACCAACACCACCTGGTACCTGGTCGCCGACATCGAGCGCCTCCGCGAGCACCTCGGCGTCGAGCGCTGGCTCGTGCTCGGCGGCTCCTGGGGCTCGACCCTCGCCCTCGCCTACGCCGAGACCCACCCCGAGCGGGTCAGCGAGATCGTCCTCCGCGGGATCTTCACCCTCCGCCGCGCCGAGCTCGAGTGGTTCTACGAGGGCGGCGCCGCCGCGGTCTACCCGGACCTCTGGGAGGGCTACACCTCCGTCGTCCCGGCCGGCGAGCGGGGCAGCCTCATCGAGGCGTACTACCGCCTGCTCCACGACGCGGACCCCGCCGTGCACGGCCCCGCCGGTGTCGCCTGGACCACCTGGGAGGCGTCGACCATCACCCTCCTGCAGAAGCCGGAGCTGATCGCGGACTGGTCCGATCCCGTCTTCGCGCTCGCCTTCGCCCGCATCGAGAACCACTTCTTCGTGCACAGGGGCTGGCTGGAGGAGGGGCAGCTGATCCGCGACGCCGGCGTCCTCCGCGACATCCCGGCCGTCATCGTGCAGGGCCGCTACGACATGTGCACCCCGGCCTTCACCGCCTGGGACCTGCACCGGGCCTGGCCCGAGGCCGACTTCCGGATGATCGCCGACGCGGGCCACGCCTTCGACGAGCCGGGGATCCTCGACGCGCTGATCGAGGCGACGGACCGCTTCGCGTCCTGACGGGCGGGGCGGTCCGCGCCTCGCGGCCGGGATGCTCGGGCGCCCGTGCCTGAGCGTCCCGCGCCCGGTGCCGTCGTGCCCCGGGAGCGGGTCTACCCTGATCAGATGCGCGCGGACGACGCCTCCGGGATGGAGGACTGGCCCACCGGCCGGCTGCTCTCCACCGCCTCCCGGATGGTCGAGCACGCCTGGCACGGCGCCCTCGCCGAGATCGGCCTCACCCACGCCGGCCTGATCGTGCTGCACCTCCTGCAGGCGGGCCCCGTCGCGCAGAAGGAGCTGGCCGCCGCGGCCCACGTCGAGGTGCAGACCATGTCGCGCACCATCGAGCGCCTCGAGCGCGAGGGCCACGTCTCGCGCACCACGGACCCGTCGGACCGCCGCCGGCAGCTCGTCGCGCTCACCGACGCGGGCGGCGAGGCCTGGCGCCGGGCGCACCGCCTCGAGGTCGACATGTTCCCGGGCTCGCTCGAGCACGGCCCCCTGCGCGAGGCGCTGCTCGAGATCATCCGCTCGGCCAGCGAGTCGCGCTGGGGCTGACCGCAAGCCCGAGCGGAGCCTGTCCGCGGAGCGCTAGCTTCGTCGGCATGACCTTCAACGACGACTCCCAGCTCAGCGGCGGCAAGGTCCGCCGCCGCGGCCGCACCACCGGCATCGCCGTCGGCGGGGGCGCGGTGGGCGTGGTCGTGCTCGCGCTGCTCTCGCAGCTGCTCGGTGTGAACCTCTCGGGCCTCGGCGAGGTGTTCGGCGGAGGCGGGTCCTCGCCGGAGGGCGTCACCTCCACCGCGGTGGCCTGCGACAGCGGCGCCGACGCGAACACGCAGGTCGACTGCCGCCTCGAGGGTGCGGCCGAGTCGCTCGACCGCTACTGGGGCGAGCAGACGCCGACCCTCGGAGTCGCCTACACGACCCCGACCGGCGTCGACCTGTTCGAGGACAGCACCACCACCGGCTGCGGGAGCGCGACCGCCGCGGTCGGCCCGTTCTACTGCCCGCCGGACCGGACGATCTACCTCGACACCGACTTCTTCGACGAGCTGCGCACCCGGTTCGACACCTCGGGCGGATCGCTCGCGCAGATGTACATCCTCGCCCACGAGTGGGGCCACCACATCCAGAACCTGACCGGCGCGATGGAGTCGGCGGACCGCTCCGGCACCGGCCCCGAGTCGGACTCGGTGCGCCTCGAGCTGCAGGCCGACTGCTTCGCCGGCGCCTGGGTGGGCGACGCCTCGACGGTGCCCGATGAGACCGGCACGCCCTACCTCAAGCCGGTGACGGCGCAGGAGTACCAGGACGCGCTCGGCGCCGCGGCCGCCGTCGGCGACGACCGCATCCAGGAGCAGGCCACCGGCACCGTCGATCCGGAGGGGTGGACGCACGGCTCGGCCGAGCAACGCCAGCGCTGGTTCCAGGCCGGCTTCGAGGGCGACGCCATCGACTGCGACACCTTCGCCGCCGCGCAGCTCTGACCCGGCGCCGCTGAGGGCTCCTCGCCGCTCGATGGGGAACCGCGCGGGTCAGGACACGGAGTCGGCCGGCTCCTCCATGTACCACTCGGTGAACGAGCGCGCCCGCCCGTCGGGGGCGAAGCGGATGACCCAGAGGTTCAGGTAGGTGCGGTCGCCCGGGTAGACGGTGCGCGCCTCCACCACGGCGGTCTCCTCCGTCAGCGCGACCAGGCCCCACGCGAACGTCGGGTCGGCGGGCTCCTCCTCCGCCCGCCACCACTCCACGATCGCGTCGCGCGGAGTGATCGCGTCACGGTGCGGCGCCGTGAAGTACTCGGCGTCCTCGGTGAACAGTGCGGCCACGTCGGCCGCGTCGTCCGTGGCCCAGGCCTTCTCGTAGCCGGCGATCCAGCTCTCGATGTCGATCATCCGCCCATCCTCGTCCTGCCCGACGCGCGCGGGAAGAGAGGAGGAGGGAACAAAGCGGCGGCCCGCGCTGTTGAGCCCCGAGCCGGTCGAAAGCAGAGCCGAGCGATACGATCCCGCCGACGACGGCCCGCCCGCCGCCGCGGTCCGGGTGCGCGTCCGCCGCCGACACGAAGGACCGCCGTGCCCGACTCCGACAGACGCTCCCTGACCCGCTCGCCGGACCCGCGCCTCACCACCGCCGTCCTCGCCTTCGCGGGGATGAGCGCCTCCTTCATGCAGACGCTGGTCGTCCCGATCCAATCCGAGCTGCCGACGCTGCTCGGCGCCGACCGCACCGAGACCGCGTGGGTGATCACCGCGACGCTGCTCAGCGCCTGCATCCTCACCCCGGTCTCCGGCCGCCTCGGCGACCTCTACGGCAAGCGGCGGATGGCCGTGGCCGCGCTGGTCGTGCTCGTGATCGGCTCGATCGTGTGCGCCTTCGCGGGCGACGTGTGGACGCTGGTCGTGGGCCGGGCACTCCAGGGAGCCGTGATGGGCGTCATCCCGCTCGGCATCTCGATCCTCCGCGACACCCTCCACCGCGACCGGCTCCCCGGCGCGATCGCCCTGGTCAGCGCGACCCTCGGCATCGGCGGCGCGCTCGGCCTGCCGCTCAGCGCCCTCATCGCGCAGAACACCGACTGGCACGTCCTGTTCTGGATGTCCGCGGGCCTCGGCGTTCTCGACATCGTCCTCGTCCTCCTGGTCGTGCCGGTGTCGACGCTGCGCTCGCCCGGCACCTTCGACGTGGTCGGCACGATCGGCCTCGCCCTCGGACTGAGCGGCGTGCTGATCGCCGTCTCGCGCGGCAACGACTCCGGCTGGACGAGCCCCGCGATCCTGGGCTCCGGCCTCGGCGGCATCGCAGTCCTGCTCCTCTGGGGCTGGTACGAGCTGCGGCAGGAGAGCCCGCTCGTCGACCTCCGGGTGGCCGCCCGCCCCGCCGTGCTCTTCACCAACCTCGCCTCGGTGGCGGTCGGCTTCGCGTTCTTCGGCGCCCAAATCACCCTGCCGCAGCGCCTCGAGCTGCCCGCCGCGTCGGGCGTCGGCTTCGGCCTGAGCCTGATCGTGGCGAGCCTCGTGCTCGCCCCCTCGGGCCTGGCGATGATGGCGACGTCCCCGCTCGCCGCCCGCCTCTCGGCGCAGTCCGGGCCGCGGCTCGTGCTGATCGCCGGCTCCGGGCTGATCGCGGTCTCGTACCTGCTGATCCTCCCGTTCGGCGGCGAGGTGTGGCAGATCCTGGTGATCAACGCCCTCATCGGGGTCGGCCTGGGCCTCGCCTACGCCGCGATGCCGACACTCATCATGCACGCCGTCCCCGCCTCGGAGACCGCCGCCGCGAACGGGCTGAACTCGCTGATGCGCACCCTCGGCACGACGCTCTCCTCCGCCGTGACCGCGGGCGTGCTCGCGCAGCTGACCGTGTCCGTCGGCGACGTGCAGCTGCCGAGCTCGCAGGGCTTCGAGACCACGTTCGTGATCGGCGCGATCGGAGCGCTGGTCGCCGTCGCCCTCGGCCTGCTCATCCCGCGGGCGCCCCGCCCGGAGGCGCGACCCGCTCTGCCCTGACCGGACCGCGCGTCGTCGGCCGCGACTGCTCCTCGCCGAGGACCTGATCGCGGCCGGCGTCGCGCGTCCGCTACTCGTCCTCGAGAAGCATCCGCTCGATCTGCAGCTCGCGCAGCCGCGTCGAGGCCTGCAGGTTCTCGCGCGCGGCGAGCACCAGGCGGCACAGCAGCACCAGCAGCACGATCGCGAGCACCGCGACGGCCGTCACGACGACTCCGTACAGCGCGGTCAGGACTCCCCAGGTCTGGATCATCCCTCGACGCTACGGAGCCGCGCCCGCCCTCGCGTCCCCCGCTCGGCGGAGAGCGCGGGGCGGGGCGGGCAGCCGGTGCAGGGGCAGTGGACGCGCAGAGCCCGGCCCGCGAGGGCTCAGCCCGCGAACGCCCCGCGGTACGCCCGCGCCGGGTGCGTCGCCGGCAGCTCGTCCGTCCCGAACAGCTTGCGGCGCAGCGTCCCCTCGGCGTACTCGGTCTGCGCGAGGCCCCGCTCCTGGAGCACCGGCATCACCCGGTCGACGAACTCCTCGTAGCTGCCGGGCAGGATCCAGTTGACGACGTTGATCCCGTCGATCCCCGCGTCGCGCCAGCCCGCCAGGTGGTCGGCGATCTGCTCCGGAGTGCCGACGACCCGTCCGCGCAGCTTCGCCGAGAGCCGGGCCAGATCACGGACGGTCGGCTCGCGGTCGGGGGAGGCGTCGCGGATCCACTGCAGGTGGCTCTGGCCGGCGTAGGTCTCGATCGCCGAGAGCGGCAGGTCGGGGTCGAGCTTCTCGCCCGTCGCCGGGTCGAAGCCGAGGTTCGAGTGCACGAGGAACGCGTCCGAGGAGAGGTACTCGTCGATCTCGCGCTCAGCGCGGCGCGCCTCCTCCTCCGTGTCGCCGGTGATGAAGGAGAGCCCCAGGTAGAAGGAGGGGGTGCCCGCTCCGCGACCGGCCGCCGCGGCGAGGGCCCGCGTGTCCTCGATCAGCTCGCGGGTCTTCTCCGGCGACCCCGAGAACACGAACTGCGCCTCCGCGTTCCGCGCGGCGAAGCGCCGGCCCGCCGGGGAGGAGCCGGCCTGGAAGAGCACGGGGGTGCGCTGGGGCGACGGAGCCGAGAGGTGCGGCCCCTGCACGCGGTAGCGCTTCCCGACGTGGTCGATGCGGTGGATGCGCGCCGGGTCGGCGAAGGAGCCGCTCTTGTCGCGCAGGAGCGCGCCGTCGTCCCACGAGCCCTCCCACAGCTTGTAGACCACGTCGAGGTACTCCTGCGCCCAGGCGTAGCGCTCGTCGTGCTCCTCGAGCCGGTCGTAGCCGAAGTTGCGGGCCGCGCCGTCGAGGGCGCTGGTGACGATGTTCCAGGCGATCCGCCCCCTCGAGAGGTGGTCGAGGGTCGAGACCTTCCGGGCGAAGTCGAACGGATGCGACTGCAGCACCGAGCTCGTGAATGCGAAGCCGAGGTGCTCGGTGCTCACCGCCAGGGCCGAGAGCAGCACGGACGGGTCGTTGCTGGGCAGCTGCAGCCCCTCGCGGGCGTTGACGTCCCAGTCGCCGTCCGCCGGACCGTAGAGCCCCGCCACGTCGGCGAAGAACATCGCGTCGAAGCGGCCGCGCTCCAGCGTCCGGGCGAGGTCGATCCAGAGCTGCACGTCGTCGAACTCGTGCTGCCGGGCCTTCGGGTGGCGCCAGAGGCCGTGCTGGATGTGGGAGGCGGTGTTCATGACGAACGCGCAGAAGCGCAGCGGGCGGGGCTCGGTGATCACGCTCCCAGGCTAGGCCGGGCGCCTCCCACCGGTCTCGAACGACTCCGCGCGTAGGGTGTCCGACTGTGGAATCCCGCATCCCCGAACCCGCGCACGCCGTCCCTCCGCTGACGGACGCCGTCGCCGAGGCGCTCGACGCCACCACCGTCGCCGAGATCCGCGCCCTGCGCGACGACTTCGCGCGCTTCATGCTCCAGTACAAGTTCGGGATGGACGAGATCGTCACGAAGGTGTCGATCCTGCAGGAGGAGTTCCGCGAGCTGCAGGAGTACAACCCGATCGAGCACGTCACCAGCCGGCTCAAGTCCGCCGACAGCCTGATCGAGAAGATCGAGCGCAAGGGCTGCGAGACGACCTTCGAGGGCATCGCCGACGCGATCACCGACATCGCCGGCGTGCGGATCACCTGCAGCTTCGTCTCGGACGTCTACCGCGTCTTCGACCTGCTCACCTCGCAGTCGGACGTGACGGTGCTCGAGGTGAAGGACTACATCGCCGAGCCGAAGGAGAACGGCTACAAGAGCCTGCACGCGATCGTCGAGGTGCCGGTGTTCCTTTCCGGCGGATCGGTCGACGTCTGCGTCGAGGTGCAGTTCCGGACCATCGCGATGGACTTCTGGGCGAGCCTGGAGCACAAGATCTACTACAAGTACGATCGCCAGGTCCCGCAGGAGCTCCTCGACGGCCTCGCCGACGCGGCCCGCACCGCCGCCACCCTCGACGCCGACATGGAGCGCCTCCACCGCCAGGTCCGCGGCCCGCTGCCCGGGGCGCGCACCTACGACGTCTGACGCGCCGCCCCGCGCCGCCGATCGGGCCGCCCCGACTCCTGCCGATCGAGCAGCCCGCGCAGCGGGCGTCTCGAGATCCCCCTACGGAGTCAGCAGCGGCAGCAGCGCCAGCAGCAGCACCGCGGAGCCGTTCAGCGTCGCGTGCGAGACGATCGCCGCTCCGAGCCGCCCGGTGATCGTCGCGATCCAGCCGTGCGCGAGTCCCGCGGTGACCGTCGTCACGCCGAGCGTCACGATCGTCGCCGGGTTCACCATCTGGTGCCCGTGCAGCAGGGCGAAGACCGCCGTGGACGCCAGGATGCTGAACACCATCGCCCAGACGCGGCGGCCGCGGGTGGGCGCCGACTCCGCGGAGCCCCGGAGCATCCGGTTCCGCACCGCGCGCATCACGACGCCGCGGCAGAGGACCTCCTCGACCAGCGGCGCGACGACGACGGGAATGAGGACCGAGCTCAGCACGAACCACAGCGGATCGGGGTCGATGTCGAGGTTCCCCTGCGCGTCCTGGAGGAGCGGAGCGAACGCGGCGAGCACGAACAGGATCACGACGCGCACCGCGATGCCGAGCCCGATCCCGAGGGGCACGTCGATCCAGCGGAACCGCAGCCCGAAGTCGGCCGCCATCGTGCCCAGCCCGCGCAGCCGAGACGCCGCGAACGGGACGATCAGCGCGACGAGATAGCTCGCGAGCGCCCCCGCGAAGGCGAGTCCGGCGGAGTAGGGGAGCACTCCGAACCCGAACAGCAGGATGAGCACGGCCAGCGGCAGGACGATCCCGACGATCGTGAGCACGGCGGTCGGCAGGCCCCAGCGGACCCGAGGATCGGGCAGGTAGAGGAGGGAGGAGTAGGGCGCGTGGACCGAGGGGAGGGGCTCGGCCGGCCACGACGTCGTCGCAGCGGAGTCGGGCGCGAGCGTCGCGGGATCGGGCGGCGGGAAGGCGTCGGGTTGCATGGCCGGGCCAGCCTACGCAGACCGCCTGGACGGGATCCGGGCTGCCGTCACTGCTCGGCGCGGGCCGGATCGGCAGGACGGGCGCACGTAGCGGATCGCGGCGGCGGGAACTCCCGGGTACGAAGAAACCCCCGCCATGTAGAAGCTAGGCGAGGGTTCCAGTGGCTCCGACGGGCGTCGATCCCGTGACCTCACGATTTTCAGTCGTGCGCTCTACCAACTGAGCTACAGAGCCGTTGCGACGTGATGTCGCTGGAGAGGTGATCTCCTGAAAAAGGCCCTTCCTCTCGGAAGGGCCTCTTTGCGACCCTGACGGGACTTGAACCCGCGACCTCCGCCGTGACAGGGCGGCACGCTAACCAACTGCGCTACAGGGCCTCGTTGCGAAGACAAGCATACTGCCTTCGAGGCTGTTCTATTTTCACGCCCCGACCCTCTCGAGCCGGCGCACTTTCCGGTGGTGCTGGTACTTCTGGTGGTGCTGGTAGTACCGACCCATCCGTGACCCCAACGGGATTCGAACCCGTGCTGCCGCCGTGAAAGGGCGGTGTCCTAGGCCACTAAACGATGGGGCCGGAGACTCGCGGGGCGACCCTGCGGCCGACCCCCCATGACTACCGACACGCAAGCATAGGGGGCCGCGGCGCAGGATGCAAAATCGACGGTTCCGCAGGCGGCGTGCACCCCGTCCGGGGTTGACCCGGGTCTAGGAGATCGGGCAGGGCCGCGGTTAGGGTGGGGCGGAATCGCTCTTCCCCCCACCCGCGCGCCGGAGCCGCACCGCCGCGGAGGGAGGGCCCCCTATCCCCGAGGTCCCATGCCCCACTCCCTGCGCCGTCCGCGTCCCGCCCGCCTCCCCGGCGCGCCGCGACTCGGGCGACTCCGAGGTGCTGCCCTGGCCTCCGCCGTCGTCGCGCTCGTCGCCGGCCTGCTCGTCGCCACTCCCGCCCAGGCGGTCGAGTACCCGTCGTGGGCCGACGTCGAGGCGGCGAAGGGCGACACCGCCGCCGCGGCCGCTCAGGTCGACCGGATCACGTCCCTCATCGGCGACCTCCAGAGCGAGGTCGCCTCCGCCCAGCAGCTCGCGCAGCAGCGCGGCGACGAGCACTTCGCCGCTCAGCAGGCGTTCGACGAGGCCTCGGACCAGTCGAAGAAGCTCGAGGACCGGGCCGCCGCCAGCGCCGAGGAGGCCGACAAGGCCTCGCAGCAGGCGGGCCTGCTCGCCGCGCAGCTCTACCGCAGCACCGGCACCGACCTGTCCGTCAACATCTTCCTCGACCAGAAGGCCGGCCAGGCCGACCAGCTGCTGTCGAAGATCGGGAGCATGACCAAGCTGGTCGAGCGCTCCTCCGCGATCTACGAGCAGGCCAGCACCGCCCGCAACACCGCGTCCTCCCTCGCCGACCAGGCCGAGGTCGCGCAGACGGAGCGCGAGCGCCTCCGCGTCGCCGCCGAGCAGAAGCTGGCCGAGGCGACCGCCGCCCAGGAGGCGTCCGAGGCCGCGCTCGCCGAGCAGCAGGAGCAGAGCGTCGTGCTCGAGCAGCAGCTCGCCGCGCTCCGCGACACCGAGTCGAAGACCGTGGCCGAGTACGAGGCCGGCGTCGCCGCCCGCGAGGCCGAGCGCCTCCGGAAGCTCGCCGAGGAGGAGGCCGCCCGCCAGGCCGCCGCCCAGGCCGAGGCCGCGCGCCGCGAGGCCGCCCGAGCCGCGGCCGCGTCCAGCGGCGGCAGCGGTGGCGGCGGCGGGTACGTCGCCCCCTCGGGCGGCGGCGGCTCCAGCGCCGTCAGCGACTCCGGCTGGGTCCGCCCTGCCGGAGGCCGCATCACAGGCACCTTCGGCCCGCGTGACAGCATCTCGACCGGCGGAGGATCCTCCGGCTCGTACCACCGCGGCACCGACCTCGCGGGCGGCTGCGGCATCCCGATCTTCGCGGCGCACAGCGGCACCGTCTCCTACGCGGGCCCCAACGGCACCTACGGCAACTGGGTGCTGATCGACCACGGCAGCGGCATCAGCACCGGCTACGCCCACATCATGTCCGGCGGGATCTACGTCCGCGTCGGCCAGCAGGTCCAGGCGGGCGAGCAGATCGCCGCCGTCGGCTCGACCGGCGCCTCCACCGGCTGCCACCTGCACTTCGAGACCCGCGTCAACGGCTCCGCCGTCGACGCCCAACCGTTCATGGCCCAACGAGGAGTCACCCTTGGCTGACGCACAGACGACCGCACGCACCTTCACCCCGGCACCCCGGGAGCGCGCCTGGAAGGGCCGCCTCCCGCTCGTCATCTCCGCCGCCTTCGCGGTCACGGCGGTCACCGCGTCCCTCGGCATCACCCCGGCCCTCGCCGACGACGCGAAGTACCCCTCGTGGGACGACGTGCAGAACGCCAAGAAGGACGAGGCGAGCAAGCAGGCCGAGATCGACTCGATCACCGGCCTCATCGCGAGCCTGCAGACCGCGGTCGACGAGAAGTCGATCGCCGCGATGAAGAAGGCCGAGGCCTGGCGCCAGGCCAAGGAGGCGCTCGACGCCGCTGCGAAGGCCGTCGCCGACCTCGAGGAGAAGGCGACCACCGCCTCCGCCAGGGCCCAGACCTCGAAGATGCGCGCCGGCCTGCTGGCCGCGCACCTCTCTCGCGCCGCCGGCGGCGACCTCTCCGCCAGCCTCGTGGCCAAGGGCAAGGACGCGGGCGACCTGCTCTACCAGCTCGGCGCGATGTCGCAGCTCTCGGAGCAGTCGCAGAAGGTCTACGCCGACGCCCTCGCCGACAAGCAGAACGCGGAGTCGCTCGGCGACCAGGCCGACCGCGCCGTCACCGAGCACCAGGCGCTCTCGGACGAGGCGGACGCCGCCCGCAAGGACGCCGACGCCGCCGCCGAGTCGGCCCGCGCGTCGCTCTCGGCGCAGGAGGAGAAGTCGCAGGAGCTGGTCGCCCAGCTCGCGCTGCTGAAGGACTCCTCGGTCGAGGCCGAGACCCAGTACCTCGCGGGCGAGCAGAAGCGCCAGGCCGACGAGGCCGCCGCCCAGGCGCAGGCCGAGGCGGAGGCCGCCGCTCAGGCGCAGTCCACCGCCCGCTCCGCCCAGCAGCAGTCCTCGGCTCCGGCCGCCGCCGCCCCGTCGCGTCAGACCGCGTCCCTCCCGCAGCCCGCCGCTCCGCAGCCCGCGCAGCAGCAGCCGGCTCCGGCTCCGGCCCAGCCCGCTGCTCAGCCGATCGCCCAGCCGGCGGCTCAGCCGCTCCCGCAGCCGGTCACCGCGCCGGTCCTGGTGCCGACCAGCGGCGCCGTCGAGAACGCGATCTCGTACGCGATGGCGCAGCTCGGCGAGGAGTACGTCCTCGGCGGCATGGGCCCGGACCAGTGGGACTGCTCGGGCCTCACCAAGGCCTCGTACGCGTCCTCGGGCATCTACATCGGCACCCACTCGGCGACGAACCAGTACAACACCATGGCCGGCGCCGGCAAGCTCGTCCCCTACAGCCAGCGCCAGCGCGGCGACCTGATCTTCTGGGGCGGCGGCGGGGACTACTACCACGTGGCCATCTACCTCGGGAACAACCAGATCATCGAGGCCGCCGACTACGGCAAGCCCGTGCGCATCTGGAACACCTGGGGCACGCCCGCCGGCATGGTCGGCCGCCCGGCCGCCTGAGCCGCGGCCGCACCGAGCAACGAGAGAACCCCCTCCTGTCGAGACGACGGGAGGGGGTTCCTTCGTTGGTGCGAGGGGTCAGTGACCCTCTTCGGCCAGCTTCTTGATGCCGTCCTGGACGATCTGCTCCGCCTCGGCGGCGTCGCCCCACGCGTCGACCTTGACCCACTTGCCGGGCTCGAGGTCCTTGTAGCGCTCGAAGAAGTGCTTGATCTCGTTCTTCGTCTGCTCCGGGACGTCGCCGATGTCCTGGATGTGCTGCCAGCGCGGGTCCTTCGCGGGGACCACGATCACCTTCGCGTCGGAGCCGGCCTCGTCGCTCATGTTGAGCACGCCGACCGGGCGGACGGAGACGCCCACGCCCGGGAAGACGGGGTACTCGAGCAGCACCAGAGCGTCGACGGGGTCGCCGTCGAGGCCGAGGGTGTTCTCGAAGTACCCGTAGTCCGTCGGGTAGACGAAGGAGGTGAAGAGCACGCGGTCGAGGTAGACGCGACCGGTCTCGTGGTCGACCTCGTACTTGTTGCGGCTCCCCTTGGGGATCTCGACGACGACGTCGTATGCGGCCATGCTCTCTCCTTGAGTCGGTGGCGCCGTGAGCGGCGCATCGGCGGACGGATCGGCCTCCGGAACGCTCGCGCGGGTGCGCGCGCGGGAGGGGCGGATCGCTGGCATTACGTTACTTGATGTGCCCGATCGCCCCCGCCTGACCCCCGCCGTCGCCGATCTGCGGCGGGCGGTGCGCGAGAGCCTCGACGGGCTCGACCCCGGAGCGCTCGTGCTGGTCGCGCTGAGCGGGGGAGCGGACTCGCTCGCGCTCGCGGCGGCGGTCGCCTTCGAGGCCCCGCGGGGCGGGAGGCGGGCCGGCGCGGTGATCGTCGACCACGGGCTGCAGGAGGCGTCGGCCGAGGTCGCGCGGCGGGCGGCGGAGCAGGCGCACGGTCTGGGGCTCGCGCCGGTGCTGCGCGAGGTGGTGACGGTGTCCGCCGAGGGCGGTCCGGAGGCGGCCGCCCGCAGCGCGCGCTACCGCGCCTTCGACGACGCGCTGACCGCGACGGGCGCCGCCGCGATCCTCCTGGGCCACACCCTCGACGACCAGGCCGAGACGGTGCTGCTGGGCCTGGCGCGAGGAGCCGGTGCGGCCTCGCTGCACGGGATGGCGCCGGTCAGCGGGCCGCTGCGTCGGCCGATTCTGGGCCTGCGCCGCGAGACGACCCGCCTCGCCTGCTCCGACCAGGGGCTCGTGCCGTGGGACGACCCGCACAACGACGACCCCCGCTACTCGCGGGTCCGGGTGCGGAACCGCGTGCTGCCCGTGCTGGAGGACGAGCTGGGGCCGGGAGTGGCGCAGGCTCTGGCGCGCACGGCCGAGCAGCTGCGGGAGGACGGTGACGCGCTCGACGCGCTCGCCCTCGACTGGGCGCTCGAGCTGGTGGGCCAGGACGAGGCGGGGCACGTCACGGTCGACGCGCGCGGGCTCGCGGCGGATCCGCCGGCGCTGCGGCAGCGGATCATCCGCCTGGTCGTGGCGAACGAGTTCGGAGTCGCGCTCTCGCGGTCGCAGACGCTGGCGGTCGCCGCGCTCGTCACCGACTGGCACGGTCAGAAGGGCGTCGACCTCCCCGGCGTCCTCGCCACCCGCCGCGGCACCACCCTCGTCTTCGCGCCCGCGGCCCCCTGACCCCGTCCCCGCGACGCCGGTCCCCGCGCGACCTCGGCCGACGCCTCCTGCAGCCCGTGGTCGACGATCAC
>NZ_PSUC01000038.1:0-26656 GCF_002931635.1 Rathayibacter sp. AY2B7
ACCGTCTGGGGCGAGTGGAGGGGGGGGCTCAGGAGGAGACGCGCGCGCCCTCGCGCAGGCCCTCCTCCTTGGCCTGCTGCACCAGGGCGGCGATGCGGCGGCGCGAGCGCGAGCGCCCGGCGAGCAGCGCCGCGAGGATGAGGGCGACGCCGAGGATCACGAGCAGCTGCGGGACCGGCACGGCGGCGACCGTGATCGACTCCGTCACGGGAGCGGTGGCGACCGGCTCCTGATCGGCGGCGGCGACGGTCGGTGCGATGGTCAGGTCGGCGCCGACTCCGAAGAGGGGCCAGATGCCGTCGAGCTGCACCGAGACGCTGCGCCGGTCGCCGGGCAGCAGCTCCTGCTGGGGCGCGTCGGCCGCGACGACGGGGGCGGTGGCGCCCTGGGCGCTCGCCGTGCCGTCGAGCAGCAGGCGCACGTTGCCGGTGTTCACCACGTCGGCGACGAGCGAGAGGGAGCCGGGTTGGAACGGGTTCCAGGAGAGGCGGTAGTCGCTGGCCAGGTCCTCGACGGAGAAGGAGGGGGTCACCTCGCCGGTCACGCGGGTCATCACGCGGAAGCCGATGCGGCTCTCCACTCCGACGTTCGCGCCTCCCGCCTCGGTGCCCTGCGAGAGCACGGAGGCGGCGATGCCGGCGGCGTGGTCGCCGGGGGTGGCGTTGTCGGGGACCGTCACGGTGAACGGCACCACGCCGCTGCTGCCCGGATCGACGGTCACGGTCTCGGGGGCGGAGATCCACAGCCCGGCGTCGACCGATTCCTGGTCGGAGTTGAGCATGTTGAAGCGGCCGGTGTCGGTGAAGTAGCCGTCGGCGCTGGTGATGCTGAAGGTCACGGGCTGGTCGCTGAGGTTCCGCACGACCGCCTCGTCCGAGGCGCTGGTGCCGGGGGCGAGCTCGAGCTCGACCCACGCGCGCTTGTCGGGGACGCCGTCGGTGGAGGGGCTGACCGCCCAGGTGATCGCTCCGTCGGCCGCGACGGCCTGCGGGGCGACGCCCGCGCCGAGGAGGGCGACGACCAGCGCGAGCAGCGCGGGGAGGAGCGGGCGGCGGGGAGCGGCGGAGCGGCGCGGAGCAGTCATCAGAACCTCATGGTCGCACGGGGGAAGCACGACGCGGCCGGGCGGGCGGGCCCGGCCGCGTCGGCCGTGGTGGGATCGCGGCCGAGGGAGTGCGTCCCCCGGCCGCGACGGGTCACTCGAAGAGCGACAGGGTGATGGTGGACGAGTACGCGCCGGCGTCCACGTTCACGGGGGTGCGGAGGAAGAGGTCGGCGTCGGCGCTCCAGGAGCCCTCGGGGTTGACCTGCTGGGAGTTGCTGGCGACGATCGCGAGCAGCTCCTCGCCCTTCAGGCCCAGGCCGTTGGCGCCGCCGTCGATGGCGGTGTCGACGACCTGGCCCGCGGCGACCTCGCCGAGCTCGCCGCCGTCGACGAGAGCCGGGGCCCAGCCCAGGTTCTCGGCGCCGATGGTGGAGCCGTCGGCCGAGGTGAAGTCCTCGGCGGTGCCGAGGACGTACCAGGCGGAGTCGGGGGAGACGTCCTCGGGGTCACGGGTGTCGGTGACCGTGACGGTCGGCAGGGTGCCGGTGAACTGGCGGCGGACGTTGTCCGAGCCGGTCTCGGCCAGCGTCGTCGAGTCGCCGGCGACGGTCATCGAGAGGGCGCCGGTCCCGGGGAGTTCGGCGATGTCGACGTTCACGTCGACGTCGTCGCTGCCGTAGTTGGTGTCGGCGGCGAAGGCCGTTCCGGCGACTCCGAGCAGGAGGACGCCTCCGGCCAGTCCGGCGGCTCCGCGGATCAGAAGGGATCGGGTGTTCATGTCGGGTGTTCTCCGTTCTCCGGCCGGCGTCGTCGCCGGCTCGATCTCAGTGGGTGTGGGTCGTGCCCGCGGGTCAGCTGCAGCCGGCCGCGGAGTAGGGGGCGGTCGCGGAGGCCGTGGCCGGCTTCCCGTTGACGAACGCGGTCGCCGTGGCGGTCGCGGATCCGTCGGTCACGCTCGTCGCCCGGGTGGTGAAGGCGGCCGAGACGGTGGCGCCGGGAGCGACGTCGGCGAAGCTCTTGGAGCCCCACGTCGTGCCGATCACGATCTTCGCAGCGAAGGCGTTCGGGTTCGTGGCGGTCGCGGTGACGACGATCTTCCCGGCGACGCAGCGCGTCGTGGAGGTCGTGGTCACGGTGATCGCGGGTGCCGAGTCGGTCACGGGGCCGACGGAGGCGGAGGCCGTCGCCGGCGTCCACTGCGGCTTCGCGGCGGTCACGGCCACCGAGATCGTCGCTCCGCGATCGGCGGCGGTGAGCGTGTAGCTCGACGCCGTCGCCCCGCTGATCGCGGTCCCGCCGCGCTTCCACTGGAAGCCGGTCGCCGTCCACGGGGAGGAGGCGGAGGCGGTCAGCGTGCTGCCCACCGTCGTCTTCCCCGTGATCGAGGCCGCGAGCGGCGCGGTGTCGACGATCGTCTGCGCCGCGACGCTGGTGAGGGTCGGGACGACCTTCTGCATGAGACCTGTCGTCTTGTCGAAGGTCACCCGGTCGATCGTCGTCTCGCGGTGCTGCCCGTCTCCGCCGGGGATGGCGAAGCGGTGGTAGGCGATGTACCAGTCGTCCGTGCCGGGCACGTTGACGATCGAGTTGTGGCCCGTGGCGAGGATGCCCTGCGACGGGTCCTTCTCGAGGATCACGCCGCGGTAGGTCCACGGTCCGTCGACGCTGGTCGAGGTCGCGTAGCCGACCTTGTAGTTCACGGAGCCGGTGTCGTCGATCGAGTAGGTGAGGTGGTACAGGCCGTCGCGGTAGTTCAGGAACGAGCCCTCGCGGAAGTCGGTCAGACCACTGATCTTCTTGATCGTGCCGGACTTGATCGAGAGCATGTCGTCGGACAGCTCGCCGTAGAGCGGGTCGCCGTTGCCCCAGAAGAGGTAGCTCTTGCCGGTCTTCGGGTCGGTGAACGCCGCGGGGTCGATCGCCTGGCCGGACCGCACGGACTCGCCGTTGGTGATCATCGCGGTCGGCTGCGCCGTGAACGGGCCCATCGGGTTGTCCGCGACCGCGACTCCGATCGTCTTGCGGTTGAGCGAGGAGTTCTCGCCGGAGAAGTAGAAGTAGTACTTCCCGTTCTTCTCGGTGATCGTCGGCGCCCAGGCGTTGCCGGTCGCCCACGGCACATTGCCGTTCGCGCCGTCCAGCGTCAGGAAGGGCTGCTCCGACCGGGTCCAGTCGATCAGGTTCTTCGAGGACCAGGCGTAGAAGGTCTTGCCGCCCCAGCCGGCGAAGCCGTCCGAGGTCGCGTACAGGTAGTAGGTGTCGCCGAAGACCGCGATGTTCGGGTCGGCGTTCAGACCTGCGAGGACGGGGGACTTCATGACGACGGCCTTGAGGGTCCAGGTGGTCGCGGTGCCGCCGGCGGCGGGCGTGAGCACGACCGTCTGCGGGGTGGAGAGGTCGCGGACGGTGCCGGAGGCGGGGCTCGCCGTGACGCCGGCCGCGGTGGAGAAGGTCGGGGTGAGCTTCGTCAGGTCGGTCCCCGGCTTCACCGGGAAGGTGACCGTCTTGCTCGCCGAGTCGACGATCGGGGCGGTCTTCAGGACGTCGCCGCTGAGCGACAGGTCGACCAGGGCCGACGTGTTGCCGGAGGCGGCGAGCACCTCGGAGGCGCTGAGAGCCCGGTTGTAGACCGAGAACTCGCGGATCTGGCCGCGGAAGCGGTTGTCGGCGTCGTAGTTCGAGCGCCCGATGTAGTTCGCCGCGGTGGAGCCGCCGCCGATGTCCTTCGGGTCGGTCGTGACGGTGCCGCTGGCGACCTTCACTCCGTCGAGGTAGATCGTGCCGGTGGTGCCGGAGAGCGTGTACGTCAGGTGCGCCCAGGTGCCGCGGGGGAGGGCCGAGCCGCCGGCGACGGTCTGCTCGGTGGTGTAGTTCCCGGTCGCGATGCTGGTGCGGTAGTTGTTGCCCGAGGTGAAGAGGTAGCCGTCGCCGGCGCCGTTCGTGGTGTTGCCCAGGCCGTAGAGGAAGTAGGCGCCGCCCTGCGCGGGGTCGATCCAGACGTCGGACTGGATGGTGAGGTCCGTCACTCCGGCGAGCAGGTCGTTCGGCAGCTTGACGTAGTCGTCGGTGCCGTCGAGCTGCAGGGCGCCGTCCTTCCAGGTGCCGCCCGAGGGCAGCGTGCCGTTCTGATTGTTGCCCGAGCTGTCGCGCACCGTGGTGCCCGAGCCGCCGTCGAAGGTGTAGCGGAGGATCTCGCCGGCCGCGTTGACCGGCTTCGCGGCGGGGCCGGTGCTGCTGGTGCCGTAGGCGGCCGTGAGGCGCGCCTCCTCGGCGCTCGAGAGGCGGAGCACCGAGCCGTGGCGGAAGGGCTTCGAGAACGAGTACGTGTTCGCGCCGGTGGTGCCGACGGGAAGCGCCGTGAACCGCATGTCCGCGAGGGTGTCGGTGACGTAGGCGGAGTAGCCGAACGAGTCGCCCATGACGACCCAGCGGCCGTCGGGCAGCTGGTAGACGGTGAGGCCCTCGAGGTGGTCGGAGAGGCCGCGGGACTTCTCCTCGCCGAAGCCGATCACGCGGGTCCACGGGCCGGCGAGGCTCGGGGCCTTGTCGACGACCGTGCGCCAGTCGGCGGTGGAGAAGCGGTAGTACGTGTCCCCCTCCTTCGCGATGGTCGTGTCGATGATGCTGCCGCGGCTCCCGCCGCCGGCGGCGGGGTTCTCGTCCAGCCAGACCTTCGGGGTGGAGAAGCCGACGAAGTCGCGCGTGGTCGAGACGTAGACGCGCTGGGCGGAGGCTCCGCCGGTCAGCGTCTTGTCGCGGGCGGCCCAGTAGACGTAGTACTGGCCGGTCGCGTCGTCCCAGATCGCCTCAGGAGCCCAGACGTTGCCCGCGTCGGGGAAGCCGGCGAAGACGATGCTCTGATCGCTCCAGTTCACGAGGTCCGTCGAGCGCCAGACGACGAGGTTCTTGCTCGCGTTGGTCTGGTCCCAGGTGCCGCCGGGAGCGGTGCCCTCGGCGTGCAGGTCGGTGCCGATGATCCAGTACTCGTCGCCGGTGGGGGAGCGCACGAGGTGCGGGTCGCGGACGCCGAGGGTGCCGCCGAGGTTGGCGAGCACGGCCTTGTCGTTGTTGAGCTTCGACCAGTGCAGGCCGTCGGTGCTGGAGCCGAAGTAGATCTTCTCGTAGTCGGTCGAGGCGAAGTGGGTCCAGAGGTACCCCGCGTCGTACTCGGTGTCGAGGTTCGCGGGAGCCGCGGTGACCGTGACGGGCAGCTGCCGGGTCGCGGTCGTGCCGGCGATCGTCGCGCTGAGCGTGACGGGCGTGGCGGCGGTCTGGCGCTTCACGACGCCGGTCGTGCTGAGCACGGCCGTGTTCGAGGAGGACCAGGCGACGTCGTAGGAGCCGGCCTTCGCGGGCAGCGTCACGTTGCCGCGGACGTCGCCGGAGTTGACGATCGAGAGGGCGTCCAGCGCCTTCTGGGCGTCGGCGTTCACGTCCTTGGCGGGCACGGTGGCGGTGAAGGTGCGGGTGGCCGTGGCCGAGCCGCGGGTGGTCGTGGCGGTCAGCTCGACCGAGGCGACCCCGGTCGCGGGCGGTGTGACGACTCCGCTGGTCGAGACGACCGCGGAGTTGCTCGAGGCCCAGGCGATGGCGGAGCCGTTGGGGCCGGTCGTCGGGAGGGTGAGGTTCGCGGAGACCGAGGAGAGGCTCCCGAGGTCCAGGGCGGCGGAGTCGCGGGAGACGCGCGTGCTGTCCGGGGCCTGGAGGGTCGCGACGTCGGCCGCGCTGAGCGCCGTGCTGTAGACGCGGAAGTCGCGGACCGAGCCGGCGAGGGTCTTGTCCGCCGTGTAGACGGAGCGGCCGATCGCATTCGCGGTGGTGGTGCCGTTGCCGATCGCGGCGGGAGTGATGGTCACTCCGGTCTGCTGTGCGACCTGGGTGCCGTCGAGGTAGAGGCGTGCGGTGTCGCTCGCGTCGTCGAGCGTGTAGGTGAGGGTCTTCCAGACGCTGCGCGCGAGGTTCGCGTTGGAGTTGACGGTCTGCTCGGTGGTCCAGTTGCCGGTGGCGATCGAGGCCTTGTAGCCGTTGCCCGTCGTGTAGAGGTAGCCGTTCCCGGCGCCGTTCGTCGTGTTGCCGAGGCCCCAGATGAAGTAGGGCGTGCCCTGGTTCGCGTTCACCAGGACCTCGGTGCTGACCGTGATCGAGTTCAGGCCCGCGAGCAGGTCGTCGGGCAGCTTGACGTAGTCGTCGGTCCCGTCGAGGGCGACGCCCGCGGCTCCGCGAGGAGCGGCTCCGTTGACGAGCGTGCCGGTGCGGCCCTTGCCCGAGCTGTCGGCGACGGTCGTGCCGCTCGTCTCGTCGAGCGCGTAGCGCAGGACGAGGCTGTCGGAGGGAGCGGCGCTCGCGGACTCGGCCGTCAGAAGAGGGACGGTGAGGGCCACGGCCGTCACGAGGACGAGTGGTCGCAGGAAAGGCTTCATCGCGCTTTGCTCCAGGGTCGGCATCTTTGCTGAGGGGAGGGAGTGTGCCGGCTTCGTACGCGGCGATGTTCACGGTAACACTATGTTGACGTCAACGTGAAGAGCCTAACCGGATCAATTCCCCGACACTCCGGAAAGGAGGCGAACCGGTTCGACGAAGTCCGAGGGCATCCAGGAGCGACGCAGCCGCCGATGTCCGGCCCGATCAGCCGCGGTCGTCGTCGCGCGAGCGGCTCAGCGCCCGGTCCATCGCCCTCATCGTCCGGAAGCCCGTCCGGTCGGCCACAGCCGCACGAGCCGAGGGCGAGAGCGACGGGCTCGCGGCGAGCAGCGACGCGGCGAGGTGCACGCGCCGCTCGCGGAGGGTCGCCGCCACGGTCGTGCCCCGGCGGTGGAAGGCGCGGTCCAGCGTCGCCCGGGAGATGCCGAGACGCATCGCGAGAACGCCCGCGGTGAAGTCCGCATCACCCGCCTCCGCATCGATGACGGCGATCGCGCGGAGGAGGACGCCCTCGAGTCCGTCCTCCGGACGGGCGGGCGGGAGGCTCTGCTTGATGAGAGCCGATGCGGTCGCCTCGAGCGCCCGGCGCAGCTCGCTGAAGCCGGGATCGCCCGCCGAGAGGTCCGCGTTGAGGGTCGCGTTGACGAGGGAGACGAAGGCGCCGCTGTAGCTGTCGGCGGCGAGCAGCGTGCAGGACGGCCCGTCGGACTGTGCGCTCGTGAGGCCGAGCCTGCGCCAGGACGTCCTCAGCGCCAGCCAGGCGGAGTCCTCCTCCGCCCGGAATCGAGCGGAGTCGTCGCGCCGGAGGAGGGCGAGCCCGCCGGGCAGCAGACGAGCGGCCTCGAGAGGGCCGTCGACGACGATCTCGCCGGCGACCGGGAGGATCAGGTCGACCTCGACCTCGGCCCGCTCGAGGGCGGGGAGGGGCGGGTCCGTCCGGACGGTGCCCGGTGTGTGCCAGAGGCGGCTCAGCCGGAAGCCGTCGACGGCGAGCACGTCCCCGGCGAGGTGCAGGGGCGGAGCTCCGTCGCTCGCCCAGCCGAGGCTCCTCAGCCACGCCTCCACGCGGGGACCGCTCAGCTGCAGCGTCTCGACGAGACCGCGCGGGGCGGCCGGCTGCTCGGAAGCGGTCACCGGGCTCCTTCGCAGCGGGGACGGGGTGCGCGGGCGGTGACCACGCTAGGCCGGGGGAGGGGCGCCGGGACGGGGTGGCGCGTTCCTCCTCGGGCGAGGCGCCCGTCCTCGGCGGGGTGGGGCGGAGGCGGCCCTCCTCGCCCGCGGTCCGGCAGGACGCGGGCGGAGAGGGCCGCCGGGCGCGGATCAGCGGCAGTCGGTTCTCGCCTTGATCCAGTGGGCGTTCAGCGTGCCGATCCGCTGGGCGGTGATCCCGGCCGCATCGGGCCCGGTGCTGGCACCGGAGCCGATCTTGCGCCACGTGTCCGCCGCCGGGTCGTAGTGCCAGATGTCGCCGTTCGCCTTCACGGAGACGTTCCCATCCGCTCCCTGACCGTAGGTGCGGACGAACCCGGAGTTCTCCGGAACGGTCGCGAGCTGGGTGCCGTACTGCAGGACTCCGTCCTTGATCCAGTGGACCTCGGACGTCCCGCCGGGCCCCTGGGTCAGCCCGGCGGCGCCCGGCTCGGTGCTGGCTCCGGTGCCGATGCGGTCCCAGACGTTCCCCTGCGGGGTGTACCGCCAGATGTCGCCGTTCGACTTCACGGCGATCGTGCCGCGGGTGCCGAGGCCGTAGACGCGGACGAATCCGGAGTTGGTCGGCACGGTGGCCGCTGCGGTGCCGTACTGCAGGACTCCGTTCTTGATCCAGTGGACGTTCAGGGTCCCGGCCGAGTTCGCGGAGATGCCGGCCGCGCTCGGCTCGGTGCTGGCGCCGGTGCCCAGAAGGGTCCACGCGTCGGCCTGGCTGTTGTACCGCCAGACGTCGCCCGTCGACGTGATGGAGACGTTCCCGTCCGCGCCCTGACTGTAGGTACGGACGAAGCCGGAGTTGTTCGGAACGGTCGCGGCCTCCTTGCCGTACTGGAGGACTCCGTCCTTGATCCAGTGGGCGTCGTAGGTTCCGTCCGGCCCCTGCGTGAGCCCGGACGTGCTGGGCTCCGTGGAGGCGCCCGTCCCGAGCTTCTGCCAGCTGTCGGACTGCCGGTACCGCCAGATGTCCCCGTTCGCCTTGACGGAGACGTTGCCGTTCACACCCTGCGAGGAGGTGTGGATGAATTCGGAGTTGTCGGGAACAGTGGCGAGGCCCGTGCTGTACTGCAGATCGCCGGTCTGGCGGACCGGGAACGGGGCGTTCGTCTTCGCCGAGCCGCCGAAGGCGAGGGCCGAGCCGGTCGCGGGGCCGGCGATGACGCCGCCGGCCGGGATGGTGGCGACTCCGTTCGCGTCGGTCACGAAGATGCCGGTCGCGCCCCCTCCGAAGCTGAAGCCGGGCGGAAGCGTCACCCGCACGGGGACGTTCGCCACGGTGCCGCCGGAGAGGGTCATCGTGATCGGCGCTGTGGAGGGCGTGCACGCGATCATGTTCGACGGGATGGAGCTGAACACGAGGGTCTGCGTGGCAGAGGCAGCGGCGGCCGGGGTGGCCGTCGCTGCGGCGATCACGGGCAGGGACCAGGTGGCGCCGGCGACGACGGTGCGTCGCCTCAGCGGACCCTGCTCAGCGGGAGAGTTGTCGGAAGTCACAGTGAAGCTCCTCGGTCTGTCTTCTCGCCGGCGGCCTCCTCGGAGGACGGTCGTCGTCCGCTCGGCCGCTTCGGCGGGTACGACGGGCGCCGTACCGCTGGGGAGTCTTCCCGCGGGCGGGCGGTCGGCCCAAGCGCTCGGGGGCAGGTGAGGAGGAAGTGGCGCTGCCGTGAGGAGGGAGTGGTGAGCTCCGGCGCCGCTCCGAGTCGCGACAGCCCTCCCGACCGGGTGCTCCCGTCGGTCGCCCGTCGCCGCCGGGGCGCCGCCGGTGCGATGAGTGGGAGCGCCGCCGTCCGCTGTGACCGGTCCGGTGACAAACGGAGTGCGCGGGGGGCTGCGAATCACCCCCGTGGTGAGGCGTCAGCGTGCCCGAGAGGAAGGGGCGCCCGATGGCGTCGAGATCGGCCGAGATGTACCGGCGGATGGCCGAGCACTGGAACGGCATGGAGGCCCGTGCTTCCGGACTGCGGGTGGAGGGGACGGGCTCGGCGGGGTTCGAGATCTCCAGACTGTGGATTCCCGGGGGCTCCGTCCTCGAGCAGAAGCGGCAGCCGCGCTACCCGCCGGGCGCGCATCTGCTGCTGGTCGTCGAGGGCGGTGGACGCATCCGGCAGGACGGACGGATGCTCGAGTGCGGCCGCGGTGATCTGGTGGTCCTCGACGCGGATCCACGGACCGGGGCGCGCTTCCCCCGCTCGACCGTGATCTACGCCTGGGTGCTCGGCGAGCGGGCGCTGGAGCAGCGTTGGATCACGGAGCGCTTCGGCGAGGTCCTGCCGGTCGCCGGCTCCTTCCTGGCCCCGGCGCGGGCGCTGATGAACGGTCTCCTCGACGGCGACCCCGCTCTGGCGGAGCAGCCCGCCGTCGCCCGGGCGGGCGAGGCCTTCCTGAAGGAGCTGGTCGAGGGCTCCGCACCGCGCAGGCGTCCCCGCGCCGAGGAGGTCTACGGGGAGGCCATGGCCCTGATCGAGGAGCGCCACCCGGATCCCGCCTTCACCGCCGCACGGCTCGCCCGCGAGCTCCTGGTGTCGGAGCTGACGCTGGCTCGCGCGTTCTCCTTCCTCGGGCGGACGGCCGACGACGAGCTCGAGCGGCGCCGGGCGGGAACCCTCCTGCTCCTGATCGGCGGGCGGTCCCTGACGACCGCCGGCTTCGCGCGCGCGGCCGAGGAGGCGGGCTTCGCCTCCGTGGGGAGCGCTCACCGCGCGCTGCGGCGGCTCTCCCAGCGCCGCTGACCGGGCGGTCCTCCCGGCCGTCCTCGTGGTTCGGCGACGGCGAGCGGCCGGATTCCGAGCGCGAGGCGCGGAGGCCTGGGAGATCCGTGCGAACGTCCGGCGGTGATCGACAGATGAGGGATTCTGTTCGTTCGACGCGGAGGAGGCGGGAGATGGGTGCCGCAGAGGAGCGGATGCAGGCGTTCGCTCGCGCCTGGTACGAGCGCGGGACCGGCGCTCCCGGTCTGCGGATGGACGCAGCGGATGGACCGGGACTCGCGCTGACGCGGGTGTGGGGGCCGAACGGGATCAGGGTCGCCCCCTCGCCGTCGGTCGACAGGGCGGACAGGCCGGCGGGCGTTCACATCTCCCTGATCGTCGAGGGCGGGGGAGAGGTCGTCCTCGACGAGGGCGTGCTCGAGGCGACGCCGAACAGCGTCCTGCTCCTCGACGCCAGGGTCCCGGCGCGCATCGACTACCGGCGGCCGACCGTCTCGTACACCTGGAGCTTCGACGCCGCCGTGCTCGAGCACCGGTGGGTCCGCGAGCGGATCAACGAGGTCGTGCCGGTGCGCGAGTCGGTCTGGACGCCTGCCCGTGCCCTCGCCAACAGTCTGATCGAGGGCGATCCGGCCGTGCTCGGGGCCGCCGGCGTGAGGCGGGCGAGCGAACTGCTGCTGGAGGGGATCGTCGAGCACAGCGCGCCGCGGGTCCGGACCCGCGGCGCCGATCAGGTCTACGCGGAGGCGATCCCGGTGATCGAGGCACGCCACCGCGACCCCGCGTTCTCCGCCGCGGTGCTCGCCCGGGAGCTGCTCGTCTCCCCCCGCGTGCTCGCGGAGGCGTTCGCGTTCCTCGGCCGCACGCCGGCGGAGGAGATCGAGACGCGACGGGCGGGCACCCTCCGGCGCCGGATCGGCCTGCGGCGGCGGCGCCCTGCCGACTTCGCCCGCCTCGCCGAGGAGTGCGGCTACGGCACCCGCGAGCAGGCCGCACTGACGCTCGGCCGCTCCGCCTCCTGAGGCCGGCGGAGCGCCTCGGACACGACGGCGCCCCCTCGTCCGCGGAGGGACGAGGGGGCGCCGGGGGAGATCGGGCCGGAGCCCGGTCAGGTCTTGCTGCGGGCCATGACGGCGCGCTGGAGGAGGACGAAGACCAGGAGGATGCCTCCGGTGATGATCGTGGTCGCCTCCGGCGGGATGCCGCCGTCGCGGGTGATCAGGACGTTCATGAGGCCGAGCACCAGGGCGCCGACCACCGAGCCGAGCACGAAGCCGACGCCGCCGGTGAGGAGCGTGCCGCCGATGACGGTCGCCGCGATGGCGTCGAGCTCCCAGCCGGTGCCGGTGATGTTCTGGGCACTGCCGAGGCGGGCGGTGTAGACCACACCGGCGAGACCGGCGAGCGTGCCGCTGATGATGTAGATGAACAGCTTGGTCCGCACCACCGGGAGGCCCATCAGGGCCGCCGACTGCTCGGAGCCGCCCATCGCGTAGACCGTACGGCCCAGGCGGGTGCGGTGGAGCACGAAGAACGCGCCGGCCACGACGAGGATCGCGATGATCACGCCGGGGCTGATGACGAAGTCGTTGACCTTCGGGCCGTCGATCAGCTTGATCGGCGTGGCCAGGCTCAGCACGGCCGAGTCCTCGGGGAGGCGCTCCGGGACGGTGCTCAGCATGGAGGCGAGACCGCGGGCCAGGAACATCATCGCGAGCGTCGCGATGAACGGCTGCACGTTGAAGTACTGGATCAGGACGCCGGAGATCACGCCGAACAGGGCGCCGATCACGACCATCAGGACCATCACGAGCCAGGGGTTCCAGCCGGCGTTGATCAGGAGCACGCCGCTCACGCTGCTGAACGCGATCACCGCGCCGACCGAGAGGTCGATGCCGCCGGTGAGGATCACGAAGGTGAGGCCCACGGCGAGGATGATCAGGTGCGCGTTGTTGACCAGCAGGTTCGAGATCGTGCTCGCCTGCAGGATCCGGCCGTAGGCGGCCTCGCCGTAGACGATCATCCCGAAGAAGATGATCAGCGCGGCCAGGGTGGGCAGCTTGTCCAGGTGCTGGCTCAGCCAGCCGCGCGCCCCGGAGGTGCGCTTGGTGCTCGCCGGAGGGGCGGAGCGGGTCATCACGGCACTCATGCGGGGATCGCCTCTTTCTGCGGGACGCTGCGGCGCGCCTCGCGACGGGACTTGAAGGCGGAGCGGACGCGCTCGGACTGCAGGAGGCAGAGCGCGACGATGACGATCGCCTTGAAGGCGGGCGTCGCGGAGGACGAGACTCCGAGGAACACGACGGTCTTGTCGAGGGTGGCGATCAGGATCGCGCCCACGGCGGCACCGGTGATGTTGAACTTGCCGCCGGCGAGCGAGGTGCCGCCGATGACGACAGCGAGGATCGCGTCGAGCTCGAGCTGGTAGCCGGTGCGCGAGACGTCGACCGTCATCACGCTCGCCGTGGCGAACACGCCCGCGACTCCGGCGAGGATTCCGCTGCCGATGTAGGCGGTCATCAGCAGGCCCCGGCGGTTGATGCCCGCGAGGCGGGCCGCCTTCGGGTCCATGCCGATGGCCTCGATCATCAGGCCGAGCGCGCTGCGGCGCACCAGGACTCCGACGACCACGACGATCGCGATGGCGAGGAGGAACACGACCGGGAGCCCGAAGACGTACCCGTTCGCGAGCCAGCGGAAGGGCTCGTTGGTGGCGGCGGTGTTCTGGCCGCCGGTGATGACCTTCGCCAGGCCGCGGCCCGCGAGCATCACGACGAGCGTGCTGATGAAGGGCTGGAGGCCCACCACCGAGACGAGGACGCCGTTCACGGCTCCGAGCACGGCGGCCACCAGGAGGGCGACCGCGAAGGCTCCCGCTGCCGCGCCGAGCGAGTCGGGCGCTCCCGCGGAGTTGAGGAACTCCATCGAGACGGCGCCGGCGACGACCATGATCGAGCCGACCGAGAGGTCGATGCCCCCGGTCGCGACGACCAGGCACATGCCGACGGCGATCATCAGGATCGGAGCGGCGGCGCGGGCGATGTCGATGACGTTGCCGACGAGGTAGCCGGTGGTGGGGCTGACCGAGACGGCCAGGTAGCCCGGGTCCTTGACGACGTTGACGAGGAGGAGCAGGGCGATCGCCACGACTCCCCAGAAGTACTGGCGGCGGATGATCCCGCCGAGGACGGATCCCCGGGCGGGTCGGGTGTCGCTGCTCATGATGCGGCCTCCTGCGTGGCGCTCTCGAGGACGACGACGTCCTCGTCGACGACTCCCTCTGCGGCGATGGTAGTGACGATCGACTCCGCAGTGACAGCGGGACCGTTGAGGATCTCCGCGATCACGCGGTGGTCCTTCAGGACGATGATGCGGTCGCTGAGGCGGACGACCTCGTCGAGCTCGGACGAGATGAAGACCACGGCGACGCCCTCGCCGGCGAGGGCGACGACCTTCTCCTGGATCTCGGCCTTCGCTCCGACGTCGATGCCGCGGGTCGGCTCGTCGAGGATGAGGATCTCGGGGGCGGTGGCGAGCCAGCGGCCGAGGAGGACCTTCTGCTGGTTGCCGCCGGAGAGCTTGCTGATCGGGCGGTCGGGGTCGGCCGGGCGCACGTTGAGCTCGACGAGGTACTTGCCGACGATCTCGTCCTTCTCCTTCTTGGAGAGGGGGCGGGCCCAGCCGCGCTTGGCCTGCACGCCGAGGATGAGGTTCTCGCGGACCGAGAGGTCGCGGATGATGCCCTCGTCGCGGCGGTTCTCGCTCGAGAACGCGATCTTGTGGGCGAGGCCGGCGGTCGGCGTCGGGACGTCGATCTTCTTGCCGTGCATCGTGATCTCGCCGGTGTCGGGCTTGTCGACGCCGTAGATCAGGCGCGCGAGCTCGGTGCGGCCGGAGCCGAGGAGCCCGGCGAAGCCGACGACCTCGCCGCGGTGCAGCGTCAGGTCGGTGCTCTCGATGGAGCCCTTCTTGCCGATGCCCTTCGCGGTGTAGAGCGGGGCGTCGCGGTAGAGGTGGTCCTGGCTCTCGCGCTCGGAGTCGAGGGAGCGCAGCGCCGCGATGTCCTTGCCGATCATCTTCGAGATCAGCGAGGTGCGGTCGAGCTCGTGGGTCAGGTACTCGCCGACGAAGGTGCCGTTGCGCAGCACCGTCAGGCGGTCGCTGATCGCGTAGACCTGGTCGAGGAAGTGCGAGACGAAGAGGATCGCGACGCCCTCCGCACGGAGGCGGCGGATGACGACGAAGAGGTTCTCGACCTCGTTCGCGTCCAGGCTCGAGGTCGGCTCGTCGAGGATGAGCACCTTGGAGTCGCTCACCGTCGAGCGGCTGATCGCGACCAGCTGCTGCATCGCGATCGAGAGCGAGGCGAGGGACTGGCGCGTGTTGAGGTGGCCGAGGCCGAGCTTCTCGAGCGCGACCTTCGCGGCCTGGTGGGTGGCCTTCCAGTTGATGCCGAAGGGTCCGCGGACCTCGTAGCCGAGCATCACGTTCTCTCCGATGGAGAGGTTCGTGACCAGGTTGACCTCCTGGTACACGGTGGAGATGCCCGCGGCCTGCGAGTCGGCGGTGCCGGTCAGGCGACGGGTCTCCCCGTCGATCACGATGTCTCCGCTGTCGATGCGGTAGACGCCGGTGAGGGCCTTGATGAGCGTGGACTTGCCGGCGCCGTTCTCACCCATGAGGGTGTGGACCTCGCCCGGGAACAGGCGGAAGTCGACGCCGTCGAGGGCTTTCACGCCGGGGAAGCTGATCGAGATGTTCTTCATCTCGACGATCGGAGGCGAACCTGTCATGTCGCGTCGTTCCGTTCTCGAGCGGGGCGCAGCCGAACAGGTGCGCCGAAGGGTCGGAGCGACCGGGGCCGGCGGGTGGGCCGGCCCCGGTCGCTCCGGGGGAGTGGTGCCGCGTCGAGGACGACGCCGGGCGACCGGTGGTGCTGAGCGACTAGAACTTGCGGTCGGGCAGCGCGGTGGCGGCGGCCTCGGGCGAGTCGAAGGTCTCGCTCGGGACGACGATCGAGGACTCGACCGTCTCGCCGGCCAGGGTCTTCTCGACCGCGTCGAGGGCGGTCTCGCCGAACAGCGGGTTGTACTCGGCGACGAAGCTCAGCTCGCCGTCGGCCAGCGCCTGCAGGGCGTTCTTGGTGCCGTCGATCGTGGCGATCTTGACGTCGGTGCCGGGGGTGAGGCCGGCCTCCTGGACGGCCTGGACGGCGCCGAGGCCCATCTCGTCGTTCTGGGCGAAGACCAGCTGGACGTCGTTGTTGTTCGACTTCAGGACGGTCTCGAAGACGCTCTTGGCCTCCTCGGTGGACCAGTTCGCGGTCTGCGCGCCGATCTTGGTGAACTTCGAGTCGGCGCCGATGACCTCGTCCCAGCCCTCGTTGCGCTCGTTGACGACCGAGACGCCCGCGGGGCCCTCGAGCGTGAAGTACTTCGCGCCGCTCGGGAATGTGGTCTTGGCCCAGTCGGCGACCGAGGTGCTGACCGCGATGTTGTCGGGCGCGATGCGGGTCACGTAGAGGTCGGTGTTGTCCGGCTCGATGCCGCGGTCGATCAGGATGACCGGGATCTCGGCCTCCTGGGCGCGCTCGAGCGAGTCCTCCCAGCCGGAGCCCTCCGTGGCGGAGAGCAGGATGATGTCGACGCCCTCGTCCACGAAGGAGGTGAAGGAGTCGATCTGCGACTTCTGGTCTCCGTTGGTGGCGGGTGCGTACTTCAGGTCGAAGCCGGCGTCCTTGGTGAACGTGTCCTCGATGTTGGTCTCGTTCGCCTGGCGCCACGCGCCCTCGGGGCCGACGGCCACGAATCCGACGGTGGTGAGGTCACCGCTCGAGCCGGAGCCCGAATCGGAGCCGGAACCGCCCGAGCAGCCCGCGAGTCCGAACGCGAGTGCGCCGACTGCTGCGAAACCCAGGAACTGGCCGATACGCCTCGTCTTGGACATAGATCTCCTCCTTGAGATCGCGGGCACGAAGAGCGCGCCCGAGATGGTGGACCCCGAAGGGCCTCGAATGCGGGCCTAGCGGCCCGAGGTGCGGTGAGTGCAGGATGTGCAGTGGGCGCCGGCCGAAGCAGCGCCGCGTCGAAATGTTACCGTGAACAATTCTTGTGACGCAACAGCACGGCGGTGCGCTTCGGTAACGATCCGGTCGCGGGGCCCCGCAGGGCCCGATGGCGACCCTCTGCCCGGTGGTCGGGCCCGGGAGTAGCTTCCCTGGCCATGATGCTCCCTCGATCGCGCTCCGTCCCCGCGACGGCCGCGACGGCGGCCCTCGTGCTCGCGCTCTGCGGATGCTCCGCGGACGGCACGGCGGCCCGCCACGCGGCCGACGCCTTCCTCTCCGCCCTCGCCGACGGCGACGGCCGGGCGGCGTGCGCCCTGCTCACCGACTCCGCCCGCGAGGCCGTGGAGGACAGGGAGGGCGACTGCCCCGACGGCGTGCTGGAGCTCGGGATCGCGGAAGACGGAGCAGGGGACGCCGGGCAGTCGTTCGCCGGGCTCGCCGCCTACAACGACACCCAGACAGCGGAGGGGCTGCGGGAGGTCGGCTACTGGCGCTTCGTCACCTCCTCCGACTTCGCGATCGACGTCGCCGAGTACTGGCAGTCGGAGTACCTCCAGTTCTTCCTCTCCATCGGAGCGACCGTCCGGCTCGTGCAGCGCGGGTCGCCCGAGTCGAAGCGGGTGGGCCAGGAGGGGCTCGAGACCGACGAGCAGCAGAAGGCGGGCGCGTCCGCGGAGGACGACTCGCCGCCCTCGGCCTCCGCCGGCGGCCTGCGGCAGGCGCTGTTCTCGCACTCGCTGCTGCTGGTGATGGGGGCGGTGTTCCTGCTGTCCTGGGCGGCGCAGTCGGTGACGGGCGTCGCGGCCTCCAACGAGGAGCAGCTGACGAGCCTGGAGGCGCCCGTCGACTGGCTCGGCTACGTCTCCTCCGCCGCCTTCTGGAACCGGACGCTCCAGCACTGGCAGTCGGAGTTCCTCGCGGTGGGCAGCATGGCGGCGCTCGCCGTGTTCCTGCGCGAGCGCGGGTCGAGCGAGTCGAAGAAGGTGGGCGATCCGCACGGGCGGACGGGGATCTGAGCGCGGGGGCGCCTCCGGGTGTGCGGGTGCGGAGCGGCCGGTCCGCGGCCGAGCGGTCAGGGGGCGTCGGATCGGACGCGGATCTCGTCGCCCTCGAGGGCGAACCGCAGGGACGTGCCGATCGGGAACCGCTCGCGGAGGGCCTCCGGCGCCGCCGACGTCACGGTGAACTGCGCGACCGCGGGGAACGCTCCGGCCGTGCAGCCCTGGAAGAACAGGCCGTCCTGCGGCTCGGTGGTCCGCACGATGGAGAGGCATGAGCCGGCGCTCGAGGAGCGGCGCTGCCGGACGACGGTGAGCCCCGTGTCGGCGGGCAGGCTCTGCCTTACGACGGTGAGCCCGCCGAAGTCCTCGGTGGTGACGGATCCGTCGAACCCCAGTCCCTCCCAGCCGGGGAGGTCGGTGCCGTTCGACAGCGGCAGCACGGCGACCTCGCGGCCGGGCTGCCCGTCCCCGGCGGTGGCGAGGAGGGTGGCCCCCGCGGCGACGGCGGCCGTCGCGGCCAGCGCGGCGAGGAGGAGGAGGCCGCGCCGACGGGAGCGGCGGGGCGGGACGTGGCCGAGGGGGTCGGACTCCTCGTCGGCGGAGGCGTCCGCGGGAGGTGCCGCGTCCTCCGGCGCCGCGTCCTCGGTGACCGCGGGAACCACCGCGTCCGACCGTGCGGTGCCGAGGGCGGGACGGACGCGGGCCTCGAGCGCGGAGAGCCGGGCGAGCGCGCCGGGGTCCCGCTCGATGTCGGAGCCTCGGCCGTACGCGCGCCGCTGCAGCTCCGCGAGCTCGTCCGGTCGCTGATCGTCCACCCCCGGATCCTCGCAGGCCCGGCGCCCGAGCGGGACCCGCCGGTGCGCCGAGGTCGTGGCGGTCGAGCAGCCCGGACGGCTCATCGAGACCCGGTGGCCGGTGCGGCCGCTCGGCCGGCGGGGGAGGTCAGTCGTCGTCGTCGAGGTCGTCGTCGCGGTCGGCGGCGATCATCTCGACGATCGTGTCGACGGTGAGCCAGGGGCCGTTGCTGACCTCGCCGATCTTCTCGCGGTCCTTGAACACGACGATGCGGTCGCTGAGGCGTACCACCTCCTCCAGCTCGGACGAGATGTAGACGACGGTCACCCCCTCCTTCGCGAGCTGCGCGATGTGCGCCTGGATCTCGACCTTCGACGCCACGTCGATCCCGCGCGCCGGCTCGTCGAGCACGAGCAGCCGCGGACGGGTCGCGAGCCACCGCGCGAGCACCACCTTCTGCTGGTTGCCTCCGGAGAGGTACTTCACCGGGATGTCCGGGTCGGCCGGCGAGATGTTCAGCGCCTCGACGTAGGTGCGCACCAGGGTGTCGGTCTCGGCGGCCGAGAGCGGGTGCGCCCAGCCGCGCAGGGCCTGCAGGCCCAGCACGAGGTTCTCGCGGAGGGAGAGGTCGCCGATGATCCCGTCCTCGCGGCGGTTCTCGCTCGAGTGGGCGATGCGGTGGCGCAGGCCCGACACCGGGTCGGAGATGTGCGCGGGCTCGCCGTCGATCAGCACCTCGCCGGTGTCCGGCTTCTCGACTCCGCTCACCAGCGACGCCAGCTCGGTGCGCCCCGAGCCGCGCAGGCCCGCGAAGCCCACGATCTCGCCGCGGTGCAGCTCCAGATCGGTCGGGCCCACGGCGCCGCGGCGGCCGATCCCGTGCGCGCGGTAGATCGCCGGGCCGACCGGCTGGCGGCGGTGCTCGCGGCGGTCGGAGCCGATCTGCCGCAGCGCATCGATGTCCTTGCCGATCATCTTCGCGATCAGCTCGGCGCGGTCCATGGTGTGCGCCGGGTACTCGCCGACGGTGCCGCCGTCGCGGAGCACCGTCAGCCGGTCGCTGAGGGTGAGGACCTGCTCGAGGAAGTGCGAGACGAACAGGATCGCCACGCCCTGGTCGCGCAGCCTCCGCAGCACCGTGAAGAGGCGGGCCACGTCGCTGAGGTCGAGGCTGGAGGTGGGCTCGTCGAGCACGAGCACGCGCGGACGATCGACCATCGCGCGGCTGATCGCGACCAGCTGGCGGATCGCCGGCGAGAGCGAGCGCAGCGGCAGGTGCGGGTCGAGGTCCTCCAGGCCCAGCTCGGCGAGCATCTCGGCCGCGCGGTGGTGGGTGCGCGACCAGGAGATGCCGAAGCGGCCGCGGACCTCGTGGCCGAGCATCACGTTCTCGCCGATGCTGAGGTTGTCGGTGAGGCGCTCGTCCTGGAACACGGCCGTGATGCCCGCTGCCTTCGCCTCCGCCGGACCGCTGAAGCGCCGGGCGACGCCGTCGACGAGGATCTCGCCCGCGTCGGGTTGGTGGATGCCGGTCAGCGTCTTGATCAGCGTGGACTTGCCCGCGCCGTTCTCGCCCATCAGCCCGTGGATCTCGCCCGGCACCAGCCGCAGGTTCCCGTCCTTCAGAGCGGGTCCGGAGGCGAAGGAGACGCGGATGCCGGTCATCTCGACGACGGGTGCCGCGGAGCTCCGGGTCGTCCTCGATGAGATCGCCACGTGCCGTCCTCGGTTCGTGTGCGGCGCGCCGTCAGGGTCCGGCGTGCCAGGGGCTGCCGCCGATGATACGCGAGCGCATGCGGCGGGACGGGAACAGGAGGGTCACGATCGGGGAGCGGCCGTGGAGGAGCGGATCACCAGCTCCGTGGGGATCCGGGTGCGCTGCGGGATCTCCTGGCCGCGGATCCTCGCGTGGATCACCTCGGCGACCGTCGTCCCGAGTTTGTCGAAGTCCTGGCGGACCGTCGTCAGCGGCGGGAGGAAGTGGCGGGCGGTGGGCAGATCGTCGAAGCCGACGATGCTCACGTCCTCGGGCACGCGGATCCCGCGCTCGACGAGGCCGTGGATCACTCCGAGCGCCATCTCGTCGTTCGCGACGACCATCGCGGTGAAGTCGGGCACCGACTGCAGGCTCGCGGCGAAGTCGTACCCGGAGTCCGGGGTCCAGTCGCCGATGACGATGGGGCGCTCGTGCATCCCCCACGACTTCGCGCGGCTGTGGAAGGCGCGCTCGCGGGCGCGCGCGTCGAGCCAGTCGAGGGGGCCGGAGAGGTGCAGGACGTCGCGGTGGCCGAGGTTGCCCAGGTGGTCGACGGCCTGGAACATGCCGGCCTGCTGGTCGACCGAGACGGTGAGGAAGCTCGGATCCTTGTCGCTCTTCACCACGAGCGTCGGCACGCCGATCTCGACGGTGCGGAGGGTCGCGACGGAGGAGGAGCGCGGCGCGATCACGCAGAGCGCGTCGATCCCGAGGCCCATCAGGTGGTCGATCGCGTCGGTGGGGGTCATCTCGAGGTCCGGCCGCAGCGCGACGGAGGTGATCGAGTACCCCTTCTCGCGGGCGGCGCGCTCGATCGCGCGGAGGGTGCTCGACGGCCCGTACTCGGCGCCGCTCTCGATCATCACGCCGATGCGGTCGGTGCGCTGCGTGACGAGGGAGCGGGCGGCGATGTTCGGCCTGTAGTTGAGCTCGTCGACCGCCTCGAGGACCTTCTGGCGGGTCGACTCCTTGATGTTGGGGTGCCCGCTGAGCACACGCGAGACGGTCATGTGCGAGACCCCCGCGACCGCCGCGACATGGCGGAGGTTCGGCCGATCGGCCATGAGAGGACCTCCTCCGCTCCCCGGGCGGGTGAGCCGCGCCACCCCGGCGCGGACGAGGCTCAGAGGGCTCGGCTGCCGGGGGTGGCACCAGCATAGTCAGGCGGGGCCGACCTCCCGGTGGGCGCCTCCTGAGCGGGCGGGCATCGTCCGATCCGCTGCGGCATCCGCCGTGGCGCGGGGCGGGCGGGACCGTCCCGGTCGCGTCGCTCTCACTGCGGTCCTCGATGATCGAGGGGGCTCTGGGGCGTCGTGAGCCCTCGCCAGAACACGTCGTGCAGGGAATGCTCGGCGACGAGCTCCGGAAGGATCGGGGCCGCGTCCGCTCCTCGTAGGAGGATGTCGTCCAACGAAGCGATGACGTCCACGACCGAGCGCGGAGTGAACTGCCCGGCGAGACGTTTCGCCTTCGCGCGGACGTTGTTGGGCGTGGGGCCCGCATCGATCACGGAGTGGTTCCAGAGCCGGCTGTGGTGAGCGCACCGGTTGCGCAGGTAGACGAGTGCGCGGACCCGGTAGGCGAAACCGGCTCGGGCGACTCCCAGACCGGACGCGACGTCCCCCGCAAGCGATCCTCGTGCCCCTCGCTCGATGCATCTCGACAGAGTTCAGAAGGACCAGGCCTCGACGGCCGACCACACCGGTAGCTCGCCGAAGGCGGCCGCGCCCCTGCCGCCGGGGAGCTCCGTGAAGCGGAGGACATGCCGTTCCCTGCTGCGCTCGATGTCGCGGAGGCACGAATCGACTGTCGACTCCGCGTTCGGAGACTCGGAGTAGAAGCTCTTCTCGAGATAGCACTCGTACGGGCCGTGCTCACGAGCGATGACATGAGCCGTACGGCTGCGGAGAAGGATCTCGGCACGGGCCGGTCGAGCACGCAGGCTCTGCCGCAGCGCTTCATCTGCGTCGCAGACCGCTCGGACGTCCTCGAACCAGACTCCGTCCGCGAACGAGTCGTCCCCGTCGTGCGGAGCCCGCTGGAAGTAGCGGGCGTACCCGGAGAAGCGGTAGTAGTTCTGCGCGGCCAGGTAGCTCGTGCAGGCCTCCCCGTCGGCGATGCCGAGCCCGCGGTCACGGAGGAGCTGGACCTGCTGCTTCCACGACAGGCTCGGTTTCCGTGCCATCGCAGTACCTCGGTGCCGAAGAAAAAGGCCCCTCCCATGTGAGCATCGCGGAGAGGCTTGGGAGGGGGTCGATCGGAGCGAATCTACCAGGCGTCCCTCAGCCGTGGTCCCTGCGGCGCCACTCGACCAGCAGGTTGCACGAGTGCTGATCGGACCATCGCCGCAGGACGGAGAGGGCCGACCGCCGCAGCGCCGAACGCTGCGGGTCTTCGAAGGCGCGGGGCGGGCGAGTACTCTCGGGAGCCTCATGGCACGCGACAACGAACCGACCGTCACCCTCACCGATCCGCTCGAGGAGCGCCTGCGCGCGCAGGTCGCCCGCGAGGGGGAGCGCAACGTCGCTCTGCGATCCGCGGCCCTGCTCACCGGCGGGTACGAGGGCGAGTCCTTCCTCCTCACCGTGGGCGGCGAGCACGCCGACGGGATCCTCAAGGGAGCGCCCTCCCTCTACTGGCCCGAGCTCTGGGGTGCCCGCGCGCTCCTCTACGTCTGGGACGACGACGCCGCCGACGCGGTGACCGCCGGACTCGCGAACCCCTCCTGGCGCGTCCGCGAGATGTGCGCCCGCGTCTGCGCCGAGCGCGTGCTGGGCGGGCAGAAGAAGCTGTCCCGCCTGACCACCGACGAGCACCCCCGGGTCCGCGCGGCCGGAGCGCGCGCTCTCGTGGCGGCCGCTCTGGCGGGGATCTCCTCCGGTCGCGACGCGAAGGGCGAGTTCGCGGCGAGCGTCGAGGCCGTCCTGACGGGCATGCTCCGCGACCCGGACCGCGACGTCCGCCGCGCCGCGCAGCAGTCGGCCGACGCGCTGCGGGACGCCCGCTCGGCCTGAGCGGACCGCCCGCCGGCGGTCGAGGCGTCGCGAAGGGCCGCCTCCCGGCTCCGATGACGACCGTTCGTGACGCCTCGGAGCCCCGGGGGCTCAGCCGACCAGGTGCGTCGCGCGCTCGAAGGCGCGCTTCAGCTCGTCGCGCTTGCGAGGCCGGCTCATCGCCCGCTGGCCGGGGCTCCACGAGTCGATGACGGTCGGGCCGTCGACCAGGTACGGCTCGATGTTCTTCTTCCAGCCGCTGGTCGGCGCGGTCCCGGCGTTGACGACGACCCGCAGGTCGGGGAGCAGCGGCAGGAGCCGACGCAGCTCCATCGCGCCCTGCCGCACCTCGTCCGCGTCGGGGGCGCCGTCGAGCTGCCACGGCACGATGTTCCAGACCAGGGTGCGGGCGTGCAGTCCGACCTCGTCGCGGAGGGTCCAGGTCGAGGCGGCGGTCGCGTCGTCGTTGTCGACCGAGACGAAGCCGGAGCCGTCGGGGCCGGTCGACATCGGTCCCGGGGCCTCCAGCACGATGAGCGCACGCGCCTCGACGCCGGCCTCGGCCGGGTCGAAGTCGGGCACCACGGCACCGGGATGCCTGCGCGTGCGCCGGGCGAGGAGCTCCTCGCGGAACGCCCGGAGGGGCTGCACCGAGGCCTCGTCCTCGAGCAGGGCCCGGCGCTCGTCGAGGGCGGAGCGGTCGCGGAAGCCGTACGGCTCGGTCAGGAACACCCTCCGAGGCTAGTCGCGATCCGCCCAGCCGCGGCGGGCGGGCCTGCGGGCGCCCTCCTGGGTGACCCCGGCAGGGCCTGGCTCGCGCCGCCCCCGGCTCCTACGGTCTGACTGCAGTCGAGAATCTGGACCGGAGGGGGTCACCGTGTCGGACGAGCCGTCAGTGAGCATCGGGGTTCCGTACGTCGAAGGGGGGTCGTCGCCGCAGGTGCTGGACGTGTACAGCAGGTCGGTGTCCCCGGCCGAGGACGCTGCTCGGCCGGCCGTCGTGCTGATCCACGGCGGCGGGTGGTTCCGGGGGGACAAGAGCAAGGAGCGGGCGCTCGCGACGATGCTGGTCGACGCCGGCTACCTCGTGTTCGCGGCGGACTACCGCGAGGCTCCGGACTCGGTCTTCCCGGCCAGCAGGGACGACGTGCTCGCCGCGGAGCGGTGGGCGGTCGCGTCCGAGTGGGCGTTCGACCGGAGCAGGCTGGCGTTCTTCGGCGGATCGGCGGGCGGGAACCTGGTCGTGGAGGCCGCGATCGCCACCGGTCGGCCCGCCGTCAGCTGGTCGGGGATGTTCGACCTCCTCGGCATCGTCGAGGCGACCGACGACCTCCCGGCCACGCCGACGACGCAGGACCTCGACACCATGAAGAGCGCCGACATCGACCAGACCGGCCGGAACGACGCCTTCCTGCGCTGGACGATCCTCAACGAGGTCGGGGGCGACCGCGGGCTGCTCACCGCCGCCTCCACGACGCGCCACGCCTCCCCGGACGGCGGGCCGGTGTTCCTGGCCGACTCGCTCGGCGAGTTCGTCCCCGTGAGCGACGCGCAGGCCATGCAGGCGGCGCTCTCCGCGGTCGGAGTCGCCAGCACGCTGCAGCTGATCCCGGGCACACGTCACGCCGAGGGGTACACGGAGGCGGCCATCGGCCCCTCGCTCGCCTTCCTCCGCGACGCCCTCCCGCCGGCCCGAGCATGACGACGACGGAGTTCGCCGGAGTCGGCAACGTCTTCTCCTTCGTCGACGACCTCGACGCCGCGATCGCCTGGTACTCGGCGCGGCTCGGGCGCGAGCCCGTCGTCCGCGGCGGGGCGCTCGTGGCCTACGACCTGGACGGCACCCGCCTGACGCTGCACGAGCGGGACGAGCTGAACCGGCCCGGACCCGACGGCACGAGCCCGTACTGGACGGTTCCCGACGTCGACGCCGTCGTCGCCGACTGGACGGCGAACGGCGCCGTCGCCCACCGCGGTCCGAAGACGGTGTTCACGGGGGAGCGGCTGTGCCAGCTGCTGGACCCGTTCGGCAACCTCTTCTCGGTGCGGCAGGCCGTGCCCCGTGACTGATGACGTCGCTCCGGCTCCCGCCGCCCCGGCGCAGACGTCCGCGCCGGCGCAGCCGTCGGCCTGGGCGCCCATGGCGATCACCGCCTTCCGGGTGCTGTGGTTCGCCCAGCTGGGCAGCAACATCGGCACCTGGATGCAGACCGTCGGAGCCCAGTGGTACCTGGTCGAGGCGGCCGCGGGCGCGGCGGTCGTCGCGCTCGTGCAGACGGCGAGCCTGACGCCCTCGATCCTCGTCGCCCTCCCCGCGGGCGTGCTGGCCGACTCGCTCGACCGGCGGCGGCTGCTCATCTGGGGGTCGTCGGCCAGCGCGCTGCTGGCGGCCGCTCTGACGGTCGTGGCGGCGGTCGGCGCGCTGACGCCGTGGACGATCCTGGCCTTCACCTTCCTCCTCGGCATCACCTCCACCCTGACCTCGCCCGCCTGGCAGGCGATCCAGCCGGAGCTCGTGCCCCGGAACCTGATCGCGGCGTCGTCGGCCCTCGGAGGGGTGACGGTGAACGGCGCCCGCGCGGTCGGCCCGGCCCTGGCGGGAGTCGTCCTCTCGGCGTTCGGAACTCCGGTGGTCTTCGGCATCAACGCCCTGAGCTTCATCGGCGCCGTGCTCGCTCTGCTCTGGTGGAAGCGGCCGACGCAGACCGGCCTCGACGACCGCGAGCAGTTCGGCGCCGCGCTGAAGGGAGGGATCCGGTACGTCGCCTCCGCGCACCTCGTCCGCCGGATCCTCCTCCGCTCCGCGCTCTTCGCCCTGCCGGCCAGTGCGCTCTGGGCGCTGCTGCCGCTCACCGCGAAGCGCCTCCAGCTCGACTCCAGCGGCTACGGCTTCCTCCTCGGGGCCCTCGGTGCCGGTGCCGTGCTCGGCGTCTTCGCCCTGCCGCTCGCCCGCCGGAAGCTCTCGGACGACGTCGTGATCGGGGCGAGCGCCGTGCTGTTCGCGGCGGGGACGCTCGCGGCGGCCTTCCTGCCCCTCGTTCCGGCACTGCTGCTGCTGGTCCTCGCGGGGCTGGCCTGGATCGGCACCCTCACCGTGCTGAACGCGGCGCTGCAGCTCACGCTGCCGCAGTGGGTGCGGTCCCGCGGAGCCTCGATCTACATCCTGGTCTTCATGGGGACCATGGCGGTCGGCTCGATCGGCTGGGGCCTGGCCGCGCAGGTGCTCGGCACCGCGCCCGCGTACGCCGCGGCGGCCGCTCTGCTCCTCCTCGTGGCGGCCAGCGTGCGGGTGCTGCCCCTGCTGCCGGGGACGGGCACCGTCGACCGCAGCATCTCGATGTCGTGGCCCACGCCCACGCTGGTGTTCGAGCCGGAGCCGACGGACGGGCCGGTGATGGTGCAGATCTCGTGGACGGTCCGCCCCGACTCCCTCGCGGACTTCCGATCGGCCATGCGGCTGCTGGAGAGCTCCCGCCGCCGGACCGGCGCCTCGCGGTGGGCGCTCTACCGGAGCGGGGAGGAGGCCGACGTGCAGCTGGAGACGTTCATGGTGCCCTCGTGGGGCGAGTTCCGGCGGCAGGAGACCCAGCGGCTGACCGGCCGCGACCGCGAGATCCGCGCGGCGGCGCTGACCCACGCCGACGGCGATCCCGTCGAGCGGCAC
>NZ_PSUC01000039.1:0-26616 GCF_002931635.1 Rathayibacter sp. AY2B7
GCACCGGGCTCCAGCCGTAGGCGTACTGGAAGTGCAGGATCAGGCCGAACAGGACGCTCGCGAAGGCGACCGAGGCGCCGAGCTGCGTGAGCGCCGCTCCCCGCGCGGGGCCGGCGCGGAAGATCGCGAGGTCGATCATGGGCGAGACGGCGCGGCGCTCGCGGACGACGAATCCCGCGACGGCGGCGACGGTGCCCGCGGCGCAGGCGATCGTGAGGAGCGACAGCCAGCCGTTCTCGACTCCGCTGGTGAGCGTGTAGCAGCCGAGCCCCACCGCGGCGACGGTGAGGGCGGTCCCCGGCAGGTCGAGCCGACCGGAGGTGAGGTCGGCGCGCCGGTCCGCGGGGACTCCGAGGCGCACGCCGATCCAGACCAGCAGCGCGATCGGGGCGTTGACGACAAGCAGCCACTGCCAGCTGACGGTGCTGAGGATCGAGCCGCCGAGGAGGGGGCCGAGGACCATGCCGGACATCCCGACGATCATCACGATCGTGATCGACCGCATGCGGAGCCTCTCGTCGTCGAAGAGCCGGAACACCAGCGACATCGTGACGGGCGCCATGGCGGCCGCGGCGCAGCCGAGCGCCGCGCGGAGGGCGATCAGCTGGCTGATGTCGGTGACGAGGACGACGGCGAGGCTGATCAGCCCGAACGCGGCGAGGCCGGTGAGGAGCACGCGGCGGCGGCCGAACCGGTCGGCGGCGGACCCGGCTGTCAGCAGCAGCCCGCCGAAGGTCAGGGAGTAGGCACCGGTCACCCACTGCAGTCCGGCGGTCGACCCGTCGAGTGAGCGTCCGATCGTCGGGAGGGCGATCGAGAGCAGCGTGTTGTCGACCATCTCGACGAAGAACGCGAGGCAGAGAGCGGCGAGCGGGAGTGCCGCGGAGCGGAGGGAGGTGTGAGCGCGGGACTCGGCGGAGGTGGTCGTCGGAGCGGACATCGAGGCGCCTTCCTATCGAACGCCGTTCGACTCTCGTACGGCGTTCGATAGTATGGAACGCCGTTCGGTAAGATGCAAGCCATGCCTGCAGATCGCCCGACGGAGACCGCTGCCGCGCCCTCCCCCGCCCGGGGCCGCCGCCGAGCGTCGCACTCGCTCGACACCGTGCTGGCCGAGGCGATCGCGATCCTCGACGAGTCCGGGGAGTCGGCCCTCACGTTCCGCGCGCTCGCGGCCCGACTCGGCGGCGGCGTGGCGAGCATCTACTGGTACGTCGGCAGCCGCGACGAGCTGCTGGAGCGGGCGACCGACGAGGTCATGGGTCGGGTCCTCGCCGACAGCGAGCCGCTCACCCACGGGCCGGACCCGATCGACAACGTCCGCGCCGTCGCACTGGCCCTCTTCGACGAGTGCGTCCGCCGACCCTGGTTCGGCCTCTACATGCTCCGCACGACCGGGGTGCAGCCCAACTCGATGGCGATGTACGAGCGCCTCGGGCAGCAGCTCATGGCTCTCGACCTGACGCCCCGGCAGCGGTTCCACGCCGTGTCGTCCATCGTCAGCTACGTCGTCGGAGTCGCGGCCGACCTGGCGCAGCCGCCGCCCCGCAAGTTCCTCGAGAGCGGGATGGAGAGGGGCGAGTTCCTCGAGCACCTGGCCGACCGCTGGCGCGCCCTCGATCCGGAGGAGTTCCCCTTCGGCCACCACGCGGCCGACGTCATGGCGACGCACGACGACCTCGACGTGTTCCGCTCCGGCCTCGACCTGCTGCTGGCCGGGCTCCGGCTGCAGGCGGGGCGGGGCTGAGGCCGGGTCAGCTCCCCGAGGTCCGCCGGATCGCGACCACGGTCACGTCGTCCGCCAGCAGCCCCTCGGCCGCCAGGCGGGTGACGCCGGCGACCGCGGCGGCGGCGGTCGCGGGGGCGGCGACGGCCGCGTCGGCCACCCGGTCGAGGGCGGCGAGGGAGCCGTCGAAGAGGTCCAGCACGCCGTCGCTGCAGATCAGCAGCAGGTCGCCGGGGTGGAGCCGGAGGCCGGTCGGCTCCCACTCCTGCGTGCCGAGGAGGCCGAGCGGCAGGTGGGCGGAGGGGATGCGCTCGCGCGAGCCGTCGGCGCGGCAGACGATCCCGAGTCCGTGTCCGGCGTCGACGAGCGCGATGTCGCCGGTCGAGGCGCTGAGCCGCAGGTGGAGGAGCGTGACGAACGCGTCGTTCGCCGACAGGTCCGGCTCGACGACCCGGTCGATGAGCGCCATCGTCGCCGCGGGGCCGAGGGCGGGAGGAGTGACGCGCAGGGCGGCGCGGACCGTGGCCGCGATCATCGCGGCGCCGACCCCCTTGCCCATCACGTCGGCGACGGTGACGGCGAGCCCGTCGGGCGTGCTGCGCCAGTCGAAGAAGTCACCGCTCACCGTCCCGCTCGGCACGCAGGCGCCGGCGACGTCGTAGCCCGGGAGGTCCGGGACCGAGCGGGGCTCGAGCCGCCGCTGCACCCTCTCGCCGTCGGCGAGCTCCTGCCGCGAGCGGGCGGCGCCGGCGGTGAGCATCTGCGCGACCTGCTCGCCGCTGAGCGAGGCCATGCTGAACGACACCACGACCAGCAGCACCAGCGTGATCAGCGTGGTGGTCGGGGTCCCGAACCAGGTCGCGAACAGCTCGCTGCGCAGCCCCGCGGCCAGGAACACGGCGAACCGGAGCGCGTAGTAGAGGGAGAGGGCGCCGGAGCTGAGCAGCAGCGGCCAGCGCGTGCGCGAGCGTCCGGCGCCGAGCAGCGCGATCTCGCGGGTCGACAGGCCGATGAGGAGCGCCATCGAGGCGAGGTAGAGCGGCCCTCCCGACCAGTCGTTGACAGCGGGCGAGTCGAGGCTGGACACGCCCGTCACCACCACGGTCGGAGCGACGACCAGCCACCACGGCGTCGGCCTGCCGCGGAGGGAGCGGCTCGCTGCCCAGACCGCGGCGGCGCCGGCCACGATGAGCCCGTTGCCGAGCGGATTCGCCCACACCTGGTCGGCCGTGCCGTCGCGGAGGTAGGCGAGCGAGCCGCCCATGAACAGCGCGAGCGCCGTGCACCACCAGAAGCTGAAGGACGAGCGCGTCGATCGGTAGGTGACCAGCGCGAACAGCAGGAAGAGGGTGAGGGCGGTGACCCCGAAGGCGACGCGGAGGGTCGTGGCATCGAGCAAGGCGGGTCCGTGGCCCTTCCAGGAGACCGAGCGGCGGAGCGGCGGACGGGCGCCGTGATCAAGGGGATCCTGGCACGGCGCGCGGGCCGCTCGGGGCGCTCCGTGGCGGCCGGCCCCGGGGATCCGCGGCAGTGCGGCCCGTCCGCCCACCCGACGGGGGGAGCAGGAGGGGAGCTCGCACGTCCGAGGAGAGACCACCGCCCTCGCGCTCGATACAGCATCGCGTGTATCGTCGCTCCCGTGCCCGCCACCGCGACCCTCACCCACTCCGCTGCTCTCGCGCGCCTCGGATCCGCCCTGGCGGACGAGACCCGGTCCCGGATCCTGCTCGCGCTGCGCGAGGCTCCGGCCGTCCCCTCCGACCTCGCGGACGCGCTCGGGGTCTCTCGGCAGGTGATGTCGAACCAGCTCGCGTGCCTCCGCGGATGCGGGCTGGTGGAGGCCGTGAAGGACGGCCGGTACACCTGGTACCGGCTGGCCGAGACCCGGATCACCGGGGCGCTCGACCACCTGCTCCGCCTGGCCCTGGTCGTCGATCCGGACTGCTGCTCCGGCGACGACTGCCGCTGCGCATGACCGCCCTGCGCACCCCGCTCCTCCCCGCCCGCCGCCGCGTCCTGCAGAGGCGCATCCGCTGGATCGTCGGCGCGACCATCGGCTACAACGTGGTGGAGGCGATCGTGGCCCTCGCCGCCGGGACGGTCGCCTCGTCCACCGCACTCGTCGCCTTCGGCCTCGACTCCGTGGTGGAGGTGCTCTCCGCCGCGGCCGTCGCCTGGCAGTTCTCGGGGCGCGATCCGGAGGCGCGCGAGCGCACCGCGCTGCGGGTGATCGCCGTCTCGTTCCTCGGCCTGGCCGCGTTCATCGCCGTCGACTCGGTCCGGGCGCTGCTCGGATTCTCGGAGGCCCAGCACTCCCCCGTCGGCATCGTGCTGGCCGCCGTCAGCCTGCTGGTGATGCCCGCGTTCTCCCTGCTCGAGCGCCGGACCGGCCGCGAGCTCGGCTCGGCCTCGGCCGTCGCGGACTCGAAGCAGACGCTTCTCTGCTCGTACCTCTCCGCCGCCGTCCTGGTGGGCCTGCTGCTGAACAGCACGCTCGGATGGACGTGGGCCGACCCCGTCGCCGGCCTCGTGATCGCCGCGGTCGCCGTCCGCGAGGGCCTGGAGGCCTGGCGCGGCGAGTCCTGCACGACGCCGATCTCCGCGCTCACGAGCGAGGACTCCGAGGCCTGCGGCTGCTGCTGACGAGGGCGGGACGGCGCGGCGCACATCGGCGGTGGACGACCTCCGTCAGGACTTCGTCACGAGGCCGGCGGCCGAGGACCCGCTCCGGAGCTACCGACGGCCGGCCCGCGCCTCGACGACGTGCCGGCACCCGATCCCGCCGCGCTCCAGCTCCTCGCGCTCGCGGCGGAGCCCGACGCGGATCCGCCGCGCCTCGGCCAGCGGCAACACCACCTCCGGATCGACGGTCGCCAGCAGGACCGCCGCCCGCGACCTCGCCGCCACCCGCACGTCGAGGCACGGCGTCGCCTCGGCGAGTCCGAGCAGCGCGGCCACCAGCAGCTCCAGCTCGACCGCCGTCGCGTGGAGCACCAGCACCCGCGAGGCCGGGCTCGACGGGCGGCGGACGAGGAGCGTCGCTCCGGTCATCGTCGCCGCCCTCCCCTGCCCGGGACCGGTCCGGGAGGTCCGCCCCGCCTCGGCCCTCGGCGACCGCCCGCGCGACGTCGGCGTGCACGCATGGGGTCCTTCTCTCGTCCTGCTGCGGTGCGATCTGCACCGCACCTCCATCCGACGACTCGGGCACCCGGCCGGGGAGAGGGTTGCCCAGCGCGCGTCGGCGGGTCAGGAGGCGCCGACGCCGCCCGGGATGAGAGGGTTGCGCGGTGTCCACTGCAAGCGTGCCGTCGCCGCGCGCCGGAGTCCGGACCCGGCGCTTCCGGCGCCTCGCCCGCACGGGATTCGCCGTCAACGGACTGATCCACCTCCTGATCGGCGGCCTGGCCCTGCGCGTCGCGGTGAGCGACGAGACCTCGCGGGAGGCGGACGCGTCCGGGGCGATCGGGCGCATGGCCGACTCCCCCGTCGGGCTCGTGGTGGTCTGGGCCGCGCTGGTCGGGCTCGTCGCGCTCGGCCTCTGGCAGCTCTCCCTCGGCGGGCGCTCCTCCGCACCCGGCCTCGCCGCCCGCCTGGGCCGCCGGATCGTCGAGTCGGGCAAGGGCTTCGCCTCGCTCACGCTCGCGGGCACCACGCTCGTCTTCGCCCTCGGCGGCTCGACGAGCTCCTCGGCCACGATCCGCCGCATCAACACCGAGCTGCTGACGAGCACGGTCGGCGTCGTGATCCTCGTGATCGTCGGCGGGATCGTGCTGGGCAGCGGGATCGGCTTCGTCGCGATCGGGATCCGGCGCGGCTTCCGCAAGCTCGTCCGCATCCCCGAGGGCCCGACGGGGACCGCCGTGCTGATCCTCGGCGCGACCGGCTACATCACGAAGGGGCTCGCTCTGGGCCTGGCCGGCGGGATCTTCGTGGTCGCGGCGCTGACCGGCGACGCCCGCCAGGCGACCGGGCTCGACGGGGCCATCCGCTTCCTCGACGTCCCTCCGTACGGCACGATCGCCCTGACCCTCGTCAGCGCGGGACTGGTCATGTACGGGCTGTTCCTGGTCGCCCGGGCGAAGCTCGCGAAGCTCTGAGCCGACGCGGCAGTCGTTCACAGTCGCCACCCATATCGCTGAGTATCGTTCGGAGAAACAGGAGGTCATCATGAACGGATCGTCATCGACCGGCGCGTTCGGCACCGGCACGCCCATCGAGAGCATCTGGCGCGCGATGGAGCAGGCCCGCTCCCGCATGGAGAAGCGCGTCGGCTCCCGGGTCGGCCGCGGGGACGTGCGCACCGCGGTGCTCGCGCTCCTCGCCGAGCAGCCCATGCACGGCTACCAGATCATCCGCGAGATCGAGGAGCGCAGCGGAGGCGACTGGAAGCCGAGCCCCGGCTCCGTCTACCCGACCCTCCAGCTCCTCGCGGACGAGGGCCTCATCACGGCCGACGAGCAGAACGGCCGCAAGACCTACACGCTGACCGACGCCGGCCGCGCGACGGTCGCCGAGCACGGCACCTCGACCCCGTGGAACGACTCCGACCACGTCGACTTCGGCGCCCTGCCCAAGGCGGGCCTCGAGCTCGCCCAGGCCGCGGCCCAGGTCGGACGCTCGGGCACCCCCGAGCAGATCCGCAAGGCCGTCGCCGAACTCGAGGACGTGCGCCGCCGCCTGTACGCGATCCTCGCGCAGGACTGACCCGGGTGGCCTCGGTCAGCCCGGGTCCTGCCGCCCCGGGCCACCGAGAGCGGGAGGACCGGCGGCGCTACCGCCGGATCCTCCGCTTCGCCGCGTGGCATCTCGCGGTCACCTGGTTCTTCGACCTGCTCCTGCCGCGGGTGGGGCTCACGCGCGTCGCGCTCCGCACCCGGCCCGGCCGGATGCGCCGCTTCGCCCGCAGCTTCCACGTGCTCGCGGTCGACCTCGGCGGCCTGATGATCAAGGTCGGCCAGTTCATGTCGTCGCGCCTGGACGTGCTGCCGCCCGAGATCACGCGCGAGCTGGAGGGGCTGCAGGACGAGGTCCCGCCCGTCCCGTTCCCGCGGATCCGGGCGCTGGCCGAGTCCGAGCTCGGGCTGCCGCTCGAGCGCGCCTACGCCGGAGTCGACGAGTCGCCCGTCGCCGCCGCCTCCCTCGGGCAGGCCCACCGCGCCCGGCTCTCCCCCGTCGACGCCGAGGACACCGGCTACTCCGCCGCCATCATGAAGGTGCAGCGGCCGGGGATCGACCAGATCGTCGAGGTCGACCTCGCGGCTCTGCGCCGCGTCGGCGGCTGGCTCAGCCACGTGCGCCTGGTCTCGGACCGCGTCGACGCCCCGGCGCTCGTCGAGGAGTTCGCGGTCACCAGCCTCGAGGAGATCGACTACCTGCAGGAGGCGGCCAACTCCGTCCGCTTCGCCGCCGACTTCGCGGGCGACGTCCGGGTGGCCGTCCCGGACGTGGTCTGGGAGCGCTCGACCCGCAAGGTCCTCACGCTCGAGGACGTCACCGCGATCAAGATCACCGACCACGCCGCGCTGCTGGCCGCCGGAATCGACCCGCGGGAGGTCGCTCCGGTCTTCGCGGCCGTGATGTTCGACCAGCTCTTCACCAACGGCTACTTCCACGCGGATCCGCACCCCGGCAACGTCTTCGTCACGCCGACCCCCGGGGGCGAGCTGCCCTGGCGCCTCACCTTCATCGACTTCGGGATGATGGGCGAGGTGCCGCCGAGCACCCGTGCGGGCCTGCGCCGGATGCTGATCGCCGCCGCCTCCCGCGACGGCAAGGGGCTCGTCGACGCGGCCCGCGCGGTCGGCGTCCTCCTCCCCTCGGCCGACTCCCGCGAGCTGGAGCGGGCGCTCACGCAGCTCTTCGCCCGCTTCGGCGGCATGGGCTTCGCCGAGCTGCGGGAGGTGGATCCGCGCGAGTTCCGCGACTTCGCCGTGCAGTTCGGCGACGTGGTGCGCGCGCTGCCGTTCCAGCTCCCCGAGAACTTCCTGCTCGTCATCCGCGCGATGTCGCTGACCTCGGGCGTCTGCAGCGCGCTCGACCCGGCCTTCAACCTGTGGGACTCGGTCGAGCCCTACGCGCAGCAGCTGATCCGCGAGGAGCGCGGCTCCGTCGTGCAGGACGTCGGCAAGCAGGCCGTCGACACGCTCGGCCTGATCTGGCGCCTGCCGCGCCGGCTCGACGAGCTCGTCACGACCCTCGACGACGGCGAGCTCGCGGTCACCGTCCCCACGATCGAGCGCCGGCTGAACCGGCTCGAGGGCACCGTCCGCCGCGTGATCTCGGCCGTGCTGTTCGCGGGCCTGCTGATCGCGGGCGCCGTCGTGCGCCCGGACGACAGCGGCTTCGGGACCGTGCTGATGATCGCGTCGGCGCTGCCGCTGCTGCACGCCCTGCTGGCCCGCGGCCCGCGCGGCTGACGGCCGCCGTCAGGCCGCGGCGGCGAAGGCCCGGGCGGCGCGGGTGACCGCCTCCGAGAGCGCCCGGATCGCCGGGGTCTCGACGCGCCGGGCCAGCGTCGCGAGGTAGATCGTCCGCGCCGGGACGGCGTCGGCCTGCCGGAACGAGACGGCCCGGACGTCGTCCCGGTGCGTCGCCAGCGCGAGCCGCGGCGCCATCGCGATGCCCACGCCCGCAGCGACCATCGCCTGCACCTCCTGGTAGTCGTACGCCTCGTAGACGACGTCCGGGGTGATGCGGGCGCGCGCGCAGCTGCGGTACAGCACGTCGGCGGCGGGGTGGCCTCCGTTGCGCGTGATCCACTGCTCGCGCGCGAGCGAGCGGAGGGGGACGCCGTCCTGGATGGGGCTGTCCGCGGCGACCAGCAGCATCGTCTCGTCCTGCACGAGGCGGCGCAGCACGAGGTTCTTCTCGGTCTCCTCCGTCCAGGCGTAGCTCCACAGCAGCGCCAGCTCGATCTCGCCCGAGCTGAGCATGTCGATCAGCTGCGGGCGGAGAGCGGACTGCACGCGGATCTCGATCCCCGGCCAGGCCGCGTGGGCGTCCTTCAGCGCGTCCGAGAGGAGCGAGGCGCTCACGGTGGGGAACGAGCCGAGGCGCACGGTGCCCCGCTCGAGTCCGCGGATCGCCTCGAGCTCCCCCTCGGCGGCCCGGAGCTCCCGGCGGACCGCCCGCGCCCGCTCGACCAGGACCCGCCCCGCCTCGGTGAGCTGGACGCCCCGCGGAAGACGGTCCAGGACCGGCTGCCCGATGAGCTGCTCGAGCTTGGCGATGCGCTGGGAGGCGGCCGAGGTGGTCATCCGGGAGCGGGCGGCGCCGCCCGTCAGGGTGCTCGTCTCGACGACGTCGAGGAGCAGATCGAGAGTGACGAGATCGAAGGTGGCCATGGGCGAGTGTAGCTCTCCTTAAGGCCTCCGTAGCATTTCGAGATTTTGCCGAAGCCTCCTGATTCGTAGCGTGAGCCCATCACCGACGCTCAGGAGGCACCGTGCGCATTCCCGCCACCCTCATGCGAGGAGGCACCAGCAAGTGCTGGCTCTTCGATCGCGACGCCGTCCCCGCCGACCGGGACGCCCTCGCCGAGCTCCTCATCGAGCTCTTCGGCGCCGACGACCCCCGCCAGCTCGACGGCGTGGGCGGCGGCACCTCCGTCACCTCGAAGGCGGTCGTCGTCGGCCGCAGCACCGAGCCCGGCATCGACATCGACTACCTGTTCGCCCAGGTCGCGATCGGCGCCCACGTCGTCGAGTGGGGCAGCAACTGCGGCAACTGCGCCACCGCCGTCGCCCTCTGGGCGGTCGAGCAGTTCGGCCTCCCCCGCGACGAGAACGGCTTCACCGGCGTGCGGATGCGCAACCTCAACACCTCGGCGGTCGTCGACGCCCGCGTGGCCGGCGGCTCCTCCGAGGAGGTCTCGGTCCCCGGCGTCCGCGGGACCGGCACGGCGGTCGACCTGGCGTTCGTCGACCCGGCCGGCTCCTCCACCGGCTCGCTCTGGCCCGGCGGCGGCCCGCTCACCACGCTCGCGGTCGACGGACGGGAGCTCGAGGTCACCCTCGCCGACGCCGGCGCCCCCGTCGTGCTCGTCGCGGCGAGCGCCCTCGGCCTCGGACCGGCGGCCGGCGAGATCGACCTGCTCGCCCACGTGCCGCTGCTGCGCCGGATCCGCGCGCACGCCGCGGTCGCGATGGGGCTGGCTCCGTCGGTCGAGGCGGCCGGCGACGCGGTGCCCAAGGTCGGAGTCGTCGGCCCGGCCGTCGACTACGTCACCTCGCTCGGCGAGCACGTCGCCGCCGCCGACTACGACGTCTCGGTGCGGATGCTCTCGATGAACGCCCCGCACCCGACCATCGGCCTCACCAGCGCCGTCGCCGTGGCCCTCGCGGCCGGCGTCGACGGCTCCGTCCTCACCGCGACGGGGGTCGATCCGTCGACCACCGCCCTGCGCATCGGCACCCTCGGCGGCCCCCTCCGCTGCGAGGTGCAGGCCGACGCCGGCACCACCCGCGTGCTCCTGCAGCGCGCGGCCCGCCGGATCGCCGACTCCGAGCTGCTCACCCACCAGACCCTCGCGCGCTGACGCGCTACCGTCAGCACCAATCAGGAGAAGACAGTGTCGTCTATCGAGATCATCCCCCTCATCGGCCTCGTCGTGATGTTCGTCATCGCGACCGTGTTCCCGATCAACATCGGCTTCCTCGGCTTCATCGGAGCCTTCCTCGTCGGCGCGATCGCGTTCGGCTACGACGACAAGGAGATCCTCGAGGTCTTCCCGGCGTCGATCGTCCTCACCATCATCGGCGTGACCTACTTCTTCGGCATGGCGAAGCAGAACGGCACCATCGACCTGATGGTGAACGCCTGCATCCGGGCCGTGCGCGGCCGGGTCTACCTCATCCCGTGGGTGTTCTTCCTCGTCGCGGCCTTCCTCACCTCGCTCGGCACCTTCAGCCCGGCCGCGGTCGCGCTGATCGCCCCCGCCGCGATGAGCTTCGCCGGCCGCACTCGGATGAGCCCCCTCGTCATGGGCATCATGACCATCAACGGCGCCCACGCCGGAGCCTTCTCCCCCATCTCGGTCTCGGGTGTGCTCGTCCGCGGCATCGTCGAGGACGCCGGCCTCACGCTCGACCCGTGGCAGCTGTTCCTCTCCAGCTTCGGGATCAACACGCTCCTCTCGGTGCTCACGGTCGTCGTCTACGCCGTCGCCTCCCGCGTCCGCACCCTCGAGTACACGGCCACCGGCTCCATCCGCACGGTCGGGCCGAACGCTGTCGAGGCCGAGCGGATCCCGCTCACCCGCACCCGCCTGCTGACGCTGGTACTGATCGCCGCGATCCTGCTGATCGTGCTCGTCCTGCACCAGCCCATCAGCTTCGTCGCGATCGCGGCGGGCGTCCTCCTCTCCTTCACCGACCTGAAGAACACGAGCCGGTCGATCGCCGGGATCAGCTGGCCGACCGTGCTGCTGGTGGCCGGCATGGTGACCTACATCGCGATGCTCGAGGAGCTCGGCACGATCGACGACCTCGCCGACATGGCGCTGCTCATCGGGGCGCCCCTCCTGGTGGCGCTGGTGCTCTGCTACGTGATCGGCATCTCCTCCGCCTTCGCCTCCTCGACGGCGCTGCTGGCCGCGATCATCCCGCTCTCGCTGCCGCTGCTGCAGCTCGGGGAGCTGCCGGTGGTCGGGGTCGTGGCCGCGCTCTCGATCGCGGCGACCGTGGTCGACGTGTCGCCGTTCTCGACGAACGGCGCCCTGGTGCTGGCCAACGCGCAGAACATCGACAGGGGCCGGTTCTACCGTCAGCTGCTGGTCAACGCGGGGATCGTGGTCGCGATCGCGCCGGCGATCTGCTGGCTGCTGCTCGTCGTGGTGCCGTCGGCGCTCGCCTGATCCGCGCCGCCGCCGAACCGCCCGCCCGTCCGTCCGTCCGTCCGTCAGAAGGAGCCCACCGTGCCCGGTCCGATCCGCATCGCCGTCCTCGACGACTACCAGGGGGTCGCCGGTCGCGCCGTCGACTGGACGGACGTGCCGGGCGGTGCCGAGGTCTCCGTGCTGCGCGAGCACCTCGGCACCGCGGAGGAGGTGGTCGCCGCGCTCGCGCCGTTCGACGTGGTCGTCGCGATGCGCGAGCGCACCCGCTTCGACGAGGCGGTGCTGTCGGCGCTCCCCTCCCTCCGCCTGCTCGTCACCACCGGCCGGGCGAACTCGGCGATCGACCTCGCCGCCGCCTCCCGTGCGGGCGTCGTGGTGTCCAGCGGAGCCTCCGGAGGCACCACCGGCGCGGCCGAGCTCACCTGGGCGCTGATCCTCGCCGCCCTGCGGCACCTGCCCGAGGAGGACCGCTCCGTGCGCGAGGGCGGCTGGCAGCGGACGATCGGCGGCGACCTCGCCGGGCGCCGGCTCGGACTCCTCGGGCTGGGGGCGATCGGCTCGCGGGTGGCCCGGGTCGGCGCGGCGTTCGGCATGGACGTGGTGGCGTGGAGCCCGCACCTCGACACCGAGCGGGCCGTCGCCGCCGGGGCCGCCGCAGTGTCGAAGGAGGAGCTGCTCGCGACCTCCGACGTGGTCAGCCTGCACGCCCGGCTCACTCCCGGCTCGCGCGGCATGATCGGCGAGGACGAGCTCGCCGGGATGAAGCCGACCGCTCTGCTGGTGAACACGGCCCGCTCGGCCCTCGTCGACGGACCCGCCCTCCTCGACGCCCTGCACCGGGGCGCGCTCGGCGGCGCGGCCCTCGACGTGCACGACGAGGAGCCGCTCCCCTCGGACTCCCCCTGGCGCAGCGCCCCGCGCACCGTGCTCAGCCCGCACCTGGGCTACGTCACGGAGGACACCTACCGACGCTTCTTCGCCGACTCGCTGGAGTGCATCCGCGCCTGGGCCTCGGGAGCGCCGATCCGCGTGCTCGGCTGACGCGGCCACGAGCAGACGCCGGGGAGCAGAGTGCGGAGAGCGAGCCCCGGCACACCAGACGCCCGCCATACGCCCCGGTCCGTAGCATGACGGCATGCGCGTGCTGATCGTCGAGGACGAGCCCTACCTCGCCGAGGCGGTGCGCGACGGGCTGCGCCTCGAGGCGATCGCGGTCGACATCGCCCCCGACGGCGAGACGGCCCTCGAGCAGCTGGCGGTCACCGACTACGACGCCGTGCTGCTCGACCGCGACCTGCCCGGCATCCCCGGCGACGAGGTGCTGCGGCGGATCGTCGCGGACGCGCTGCCGGTGCGGGTGCTGATGGTGACCGCGGCGGACCGGCTCGACGAGAAGGTGCGCGGCTTCGAGCTCGGGGCGGACGACTACATCACCAAGCCCTTCGCCCTCCGCGAGGTGGTGATGCGGCTGCGGGCCGTCGCGCGCCGGCCGGCCGAGGGCGCGCCCCCGGTGCTGGAGTTCGCCGGGCTCCGGCTCGATCCGTTCCGCCGCGAGGTCTACCGCGGCGACCGCTACGTGGCGCTGACGCGCAAGGAGTTCGCCGTGCTCGAGGTCCTGATGGCCGCGCGCGGCGGGATCGTGAGCGCCGAGACGCTGCTCGAGCGGGCCTGGGACGCGAACGCCGATCCGTTCACCAACGCCGTCCGCATCACGATCTCCTCGCTGCGCAAGCGGCTCGGCGACCCCTGGGTCGTCCGCACCGAGCCGGGCGTCGGCTACGGGATGGTCGACCCCGGCGCCTCGGCACCGTGAGCGTCCGCCTCCGCCTCACCCTCAGCTACGCGGGGTTCCTCCTCGTCGCGGGCGGAGCGCTCATCGCCCTGCTGTTCTACGTCCTCCGCTTCGTGCCCGACGAGCAGATCGACGCGGGCGGCCCCTTCGTGCCGAGCCGCACGGACCTGATCGAGGCACTCCTCCCGCGGGTGTGGCAGGTGCTCCTCGCCCTGGCGGTGGTGGGGCTGATCGGCGGCTGGTTCCTCGCCGGGCGGATCCTGCGCCCGCTGGCGAGGATCAGCGCGGTCGCCCGGGAGGTGGCCGCCGGCTCGCTCGACCGGCGGGTCGGGCTCGGGGGCCGACCCGACGAGTTCGGCCTGCTCGCCGACGCCTTCGACTCGATGCTCGAGCGGCTGGAGCGCTCCTTCGCGGAGCAGCGGAGGTTCGCGGCGAACGCCTCGCACGAGCTGCGGACCCCGCAGGCGATCGCGCGCAGCATCCTCGACGCGGCCCTCGCCGACCCCGGGAGCGGCGACCCGGGCGAGACGCTCCGGCGCCTCGACGAGACGAACCGGCGGGGCACCGAGATCGTGGAGGCGCTGCTCGCCCTGGCGGCCCTCGACTCGTCCGAGCCGCTCCTCCGGGAGCCCGTCGACATCGCCGAGACCGCCTCCGACGTCGTCGACGAGCTGCGCCCGCTGGCCGAGGCCTCCGGGATCGTCGTGGTCGACGAGCTGGGCGAGGGCTCGTTCGACGGGCATCCGGTGCTGGTGCGGCAGCTGCTCGGCAACCTCGTGCTGAACGGCGTCCGTCACAACGTGCCGGAGAGCGGCCGGGTGGTCGTCGCGACGCGGACCGCACCCGACGGAGCGGTCGAGGTCGCGGTCGTCAACACCGGACCGGTGGTCCCCGACGCGCTGCTCGCCACGATGACCGAGCCCTTCGTGCGCGGCGCCGGACGCACCGCGGGCGGGGCGGGCCCGCGCGGCGCCGGGCTCGGGCTCGCGCTCGCCGCCCGGATCGTCCAGGTGCACGACGGCGAGCTGCGCCTCGACGCCCGCGACGAGGGCGGGCTCACGGTGACGGTGCGGTTCCCCCCTCCCGGCGTATGGTCGGCGTCTGCTCGGCCCTGACGCTCCCGTCACCCCTCCCCTGGTGTGCTCGCTGCATGCGCTCCACCTTCGTCTCCCCTCACCGCCCTCGCCGCGCCGGCTCCGCCGTGATCGCCGCGTCCCTGGCCGTCGTCCTGCTCGCCGCCCTCCTCGGAGCGGCGTCGTGGGCCCTCCTGAGCGAGCGGCGCGGCAGCGCGCCCGCGGCGGCCGAGCTCTTCTCCGACCCCCTCGGCGACGAGGACGGCTACATCGAGGAGGGCGAGTCGGTCTCTCCCTTCGCCGACGACCTCCCGGCGATCGCCCGCCTCGACCCCGCCCTGCGCGCGGCCGTCCAGGCCGCCGCCACGGACGCGGCCGCCGACGACGTGCCTCTCGTGGTGACCAGCGGCTGGCGCAGCGAGCGCTACCAGCAGGCGCTGGTCGACGACGCCGTCCGCGAGTACGGCGCGGAGGAGGCGGGCCGCCGCGTCGCATCCGTCACCTCCTCCGCCCACCTCACCGGCGGCGCGGTCGACATCGGCTACACGGACGCGGACAGCTGGCTCGCGCAGCACGGCACCGACTACGGGCTCTGCCAGATCTACGCGAACGAGATCTGGCACTTCGAGCTCGCCACCGAGCCGGGGGGCCACTGCCCGGAGCAGCTGCCCGACGCGAGCGCGACCTGAGCGGACGTCCCGCGCGCCCCCGGGATCCGATGCGTCGCCAACGGTCGTCATCGGAGCCGCGTGGGAGCAGTTCGCGACGCATCGATCGCGCAGGCGGCCGGGGCTCAGCGGCCGGGCTCAGCGGCTGGTGAGCAGCTCGACGAACTCGTCGGCCATCGCGAGCTGGGCGCTCAGCGCCTCGCGGCGCTCGCGGGCCTGCGCGACGAAGGCGTCGAGCTGCGCGCGGACCTCGGCCGGCGCGTCGTCGCCCTCGGCCTCGAGAGTGTCGATCACGCGGAGCAGCGCGGCCATCTCCTCCAGCGAGAAGCCGAGCGGCTTCATGCGGCGGATGAGGATCAGGCGGTCGTAGTCGGTGGACGTGTAGAGGCGGAAGCCGCCCTCGGTGCGGCCGGACGCCTTCACGAGGCCGATCTCGTCGTAGTGGCGCAGGGTCCGGAGCGAGAGGCCGGTCCGCTCGGCGAGCTCGCCGATGTGCATGGTGCCGATCCTGCTCACCCCTTCAGATCTACCCTTACGTGAGGGTAGGGTTGCACGTGCTGCTGACACGCCTCTGCAAGCTTGGCATCCCCGCCCGCTTCCGCCGACCCGATGCCGCAGCTCTCCGCGCTCCTCGTCGAGCACCCCTCCCACTCCCTGGAGCCGCCGCGATGGCCCTCGCCTCGAAGACCCCTGCCCGCCCCCACGCCGAGCCGACCGTGATGACGGCGCTGCGCACCCCCCGCATCCTGACCCGCGAGGTCCTCGCCGGCCTCGTCGTCGCGCTCGCGCTCATCCCCGAGGCGATCTCGTTCTCGATCATCGCGGGCGTGGATCCGCGGGTCGGCCTCTTCTCGTCGTTCGTGATGGCCGTGTCGATCGCGTTCCTCGGCGGGCGCCCCGCGATGATCACCGCCGCCACCGGCGCCGTCGCCCTCGTGATCGCCCCCGTCGCCCGCGACTACGGGATGGACTACTTCATCGCGACGGTGATCCTCGCGGGCGTGCTCCAGATCGTGCTCGGGCTGCTCGGAGTGGCGAAGCTCATGCGCTTCATCCCCCGCAGCGTGATGGTCGGATTCGTGAACGCGCTGGCGATCCTGATCTTCTCGGCGCAGATCCCCAACCTGATCGGCGTGCCCTGGCTGGTCTACCCGCTGGTCGCCGTCGGCATCGTGATCATGGTCGTGATGCCTCGCCTGACGAAGGCCGTTCCGGCGCCTCTCGTCGCCATCGTCCTCATCACCGCGGCGGTCGTCGTCACGGCGGTCGCCGTCCCCACCGTGGGCGATCAGGGCGAGCTGCCCCGCAGCCTCCCCGAGCTGTTCGTCCCGAACGTGCCGCTGACCTGGGAGACCTTCACGACCATCGCGCCGTACGCCGTCGCGATGGCGCTCGTCGGACTCCTCGAGTCGCTGATGACCGCGAAGCTCGTCGACGACATCACCGACACCCCCTCCCGCAAGACCCGCGAGTCGCTCGGGCAGGGCGCCGCGAACGTGCTCTCCGGCCTGTTCGGCGGCATGGGCGGCTGCGCGATGATCGGCCAGACGATGATCAACGTGAAGGCGTCCGGCGCCCGCACCCGCATCTCGACCTTCCTCGCCGGCGTGTTCCTCCTGATCCTCGTCGTCGCGCTCGGCGACCTCGTCGCGATCATCCCGATGGCCGCGCTGGTCGCGGTGATGGTGATGGTCTCGGTGGCGACGTTCGACTGGCACAGCATCCGCCCGTCGACCCTGAAGCGGATGCCCGTCGGCGAAACGGTCGTCATGATCGCCACGGTCGTCGTGGTCGTCCTCACCCACAACCTGGCGATCGGAGTCGTCATCGGCGTCCTCGCCGCCATGGTCGTCTTCGCCCGCCGGGTCGCCCACTTCGCGACCGTCGAGCGCACCCTCTCCGCCGACGGATCGACGGCCCACTACACGGTCACCGGCGAGCTGTTCTTCGCCTCCAGCAACGACCTGACCACGCAGTTCTCGTACGCGGAGGACCCCGCGCACGTCGTGATCGACCTCTCCGGCTCCCACGTCTGGGACGCGTCGACCGTCGCCGCGCTGGACGCCGTCACCACCAAGTACGAGCGCCACGGCACCCGCGCCGTGATCGAGGGCATGAACGACGCCTCCACCCGGATGCACGGCCGCCTCGCCGGGAACCTCGGCGCGGGGCACTGAGGGCGGGGGCCGCGGGACCGCACGCGCAGCCCCTCAGAGCGGCGCGAGCACCAGCGACCAGAGCCAGCGCCCGCCGACGACCCGGTGCACGACCACGAACAGGGCGGTGATCGCGAGTCCGACCGGCAGCAGCACGGCGCCGGCCGCGAGGCGGTCGGCGGGCACGGCGAGCAGCAGGCCGAGCGGCACCGACGCGCAGGCTGCGACCAGCGCCGCGACGAGAGCGGCGCGGCGGTCCCGGGTCGGCTGCGGCACGACGCCGATCCGGCGCCGGACCAGCCGGTGGGCGAGGGCCCACGCGGCCGTGGTCCCGAGGGCGGTGCCGCCCGCGATCGCCGGCACGACGAGCTCGGCAGGCAGGAGGAGCCCGCCGACGAGCGCCCCCACCGCGACGCCGACGGCCGAGACGACCTGGGTCGCCAGCGAGTCGCGGGCCCGACCCAGCGCGAACATCGCCCGGTTGAGGACGTAGGTCTGGCTGAAGCCGACCAGGCTCAGGGCGAGCAGCTGCAGGACTCCGCCGATCACCGGTGTGCCGAAGACGAGCTGCGTGAGCAGTGGCGCCGCCGCGACGAACAGGAGCGTCGCGAGCAGAGTGACGGCGAGCACCGCGTCCTCGGTCCGTCGGAGGTTCACCGCCGCGGCCGCCCGATCGCCGCGGTGCAGGTCCCGGCTGAGCGGCGTGAACATCGCCGTGGCGACGGAGACGACCAGGATGCCGTGCGGCAGCAGGAGCAGCAGCTGCGCGCTCGAGAAGGAGTTGAGGCTCGGCCCGTCGACGCCGGCGCGGTTCATGGCCTGGCCGGCCGCCGTCGCCGCGTTCGAGACGACGATGTACGACACCTCTGCGACGAGGGCGCCGAGGAACACCCAGACCGCGTCCCGCGACACTCCGCCGAGCCCGGCGACGCCGAAGCGCGGCCGCAGGCGGACGCCGACGGACCGCGAGAACGCGACCGCGATCACCCCCTGCACCACGATCGCCGCAGTGGCAGTGCCGCACAGGAGCGCCACCATCTCCGGCGTCCACTCGTCGGCGGGTGTCGACGCCGCCTCGGGGTGGATCAGGAGGAACACCGCGATCCCGAGCACCGAGATCACGTTCGCGCAGGCGGGCGCCCACGCGCCCGGCCCGTACTTCTCGGCGGAGTTGAGCAGCTGCGAGAAGACGGCGAAGACGATGTAGAAGAAGATCTGCGGCAGGCACCAGTAGGCCATCTGGGTGGCGAGCAGAGCCCAGTCGGCCGACCAGCCCCCGGCGTAGAGCCCGACGATCAGCGGCGCCGCGAGCGTGCAGGCGGCCGTGAGGAGCGCCGCTCCGCCGAGGCAGACGGTGAGCAGCCGCTCGAGGGTCCGCACGCCCTCCGGTCCGTCGGCCCGCGCCCGGACCATCTGCGGCACGAGCACCGCGCCGAGCACCCCGCCCGCGATGAGCCCGTACAGGTAGGTGGGCGCGGAGTTCGCGACCTCGAACACCTGCCCGCCGACCGACGCGCTCGTGCCGCCGACCGCCACGATCTGGAGCGCCAGCCGGACGAACCCGAGGATCCGCGAGACGAACGACGCGACCACCATCCCCCCGGTCGCGCTGCGCATCCGGGCAGCATAGGCGGTGCGGCCCGGGTCGCTGCCCTCCGCGGCGCCCACCGGGGTCGATGCGTCACGAACGGTCGTCACGGGCGCGGGAGAGGGGCCGTTCGTGACGCATCGATCCCGAGGGGGCGGGGGTGGGAGGGCGAGCGGGCGGCGCTAGACGCGCACGGGCGCGACGGAGGCGCGGCGGATCAGCCGCGTCTCCAGCTCCATGCGGGTGGCCGAGGCTCCCGAGGCGAGCGGGGTCGCCGACCGGTGCGCCTGGTGCAGCATCCGGAAGGCGATGGCGCCCATCTCGCCGATGGGCTGCTGGATCGTGGTCATCGGCGGGGTCGCCCAGGCCGACTCCTCGACGTCGTCGAAGCCGATGACGCTGAGGTCGCGGGGGATGCGGAGGCCGGCGTCGTCGGCGGCCTCGTAGACGCCGAGCGCCATCACGTCGGAGCAGGCGAAGAAGGCGGTCGGCGCGTCGGGCTCGGCGAGCATCAGCCCGGCGGCCTCGCGGGCCAGCTCGCGGTCCCAGTCGCAGTAGGCGACGCGCGGATCCTCGACCCCGGCGGCGCGGAGCGCGGTGGTGAAGCCGTCGATCCGGGCGCTGCTGTAGAGCTGGGTGCGGGTGCCGCCGAGGACGCCGAAGCGGGTGTGGCCGGCGTCGAGCAGGTGCTCGGCGGCCATGCGGCCCCCGTCCCAGTTGGTCGCGCCGACGCTCGCGACGTCGGCCGGCGGCCGCGTGCTGGGGTCGACGACGACGACGGGCAGCTCGGCGGTGGTCAGCAGGTGCAGCTGCGCGGCCGAGACGTTGACCAGCACCACGATGGCGCCGAGTGAGGGGCGGCGGAGGAGGCGGCTGATCCAGGCGCCGTCGTCGCGGGCGCGGGTGAGCACCAGGTCGACCCCGGCGGCGGAGGCCTCGGCCTCGATCCCCTCGAGGACCGGTCCGATCCAGGTGCCGCCGATGTGGCCGACGACGACGTCGACGATCTGGGCGGAGTGCGGATCGTCGACCGGCGGGCGCAGGCGCGGGCGGCGGCGGTAGCCGAGCGCGTGCGCCGCCTCCATCACGCGCAGGCGGGTCGCCTCCGAGACGTCGGTGCCGCCGTTGAGCACCTTCGAGACGGTGGGGACGCTCGTCCCGGCGCGCTCGGCGATCAGCGCCATGGTCGGGCGGGTGGTCGCTCCGGAGACGTCGTCGTGGTCGGGCATGTGCTCACCGTAGCGGATACCGACTTTCGCAACTAGCCCTGCGTCAGGACGGCTTGCTCCGCCGGGAACCGCGGTGCATGATGGTCGGACGCCGGGGCCTCCGCACGGAAGTTGCGCAAGTCCTGTTCGATGACGAACCGCGGAGCGATCCGCCCGCACGTGAGGACGACGATGACCGACCACTCCCCGACCACTCCCGGCAAGACGGCCCTCGTCGTCCGAGGTGGCTGGGACGGCCACCAACCGGTCGAGGCGACCGAGCTGTTCCTGCCGTTCCTCCGCGACAACGGCTACGACGTGCGCGTCGAGGAGTCGACCGCCGTGTACGCCGACGAGGCCTACATGCGGACGGTCGACCTGATCGTGCAGTCGAACACGATGACCTCCATCCAGTGGGAGGAGTTCCTGGGCCTCCGCGCGGCGGTCGAGCGCGGCACGGGCCTCGCCGGCTGGCACGGCGGGATCGCCGACTCCTACCGCGACAACTCCGACTACCTGCAGCTGATCGGCGGCCAGTTCGCCTCGCACCCCGGCAAGCACCCGGACGAGCGCACCGGCGAGCAGTCGGACAACTACATGCCGCACACGATCGAGATGACGGCCCTCGCCGCCGACCACCCGATCACGCAGGGCATCTCCGACTTCGAGCTGGTCACGGAGCAGTACTGGGTGCTGCACGACGACTACAACGACGTGCTCGCCACGACCACGCAGGCCGTCCGCCCGTGGGACCCGTGGAAGCGCCCCATCACCTCCCCCGCGATCTGGACCCGCCTCTGGGGCGAGGGCCGCATCTTCGTCTCGACGCCGGGCCACCGCGTCGAGATCCTCCAGGACGACAACGTCCGCACGATCATCGAGAGGGGAATGCTGTGGGCGTCCCGCTGAGAGTCGGCATCATCGGCGTCGGGAAGATCAGCGAGCAGTACCTCGCGAACCTCCCGACCTTCCCCGGCCTCCGCCTCGTCGCGGTCGCCGACCTGAACCAGGAGCGGGCGCAGCAGGTCGCCGACGAGCAGGGCGTCCGCGCCCTCACCGTCGACGCGCTGATCGACGACCCGGAGATCGACGCGGTGCTGAACCTCACGATCCCGGCGGCGCACGTCGAGATCGGCACCCGCGCCTTGAAGGCGGGCAAGCACGTCTTCGCCGAGAAGCCGCTCGGGCTGAACCCGGCCGAGGCCGCGCCGATGCTCGACCTCGCGGACGAGCTGGGCCTGCGCTTCGCGAGCGCCCCGGACACGGTGCTCGGGACCGGCGTGCAGACCGCGCGCCTCGCCCTCGACTCCGGAGCGATCGGCACCCCGATCGCCGCGCAGGTGCACTGGGCCGCTCCCGGCCACGAGCGCTGGCACCCGGCGCCCGAGTTCTACTACCAGCCCGGCGGCGGCCCGCTGCTGGACATGGGCCCGTACTACCTGACGGCGCTCGTGCACTTCTTCGGGCCGGTCGTCCGCGTCACGGGCCTGGCCACCCGCTCCGACCGCCCGCGCACGATCGAGACCGGGCCGAAGGCGGGCACGCCGATCGAGGTGACGATCGACACCCACATCACCGCGCTGCTCGAGCACGCGAGCGGAGTCGCCACGACCGTCACCGTGAGCTTCGAGGTCTGGCGCAGCCGGGCCCCGAAGTTCGAGGTCTACGGCACCGAGGGCACCATCTCGGTCCCGGATCCGAACATGTTCTCGGACCCGGTCGAGGTCGCCGTCCGCGACGAGGACTGGCGGGTCGTCCCCGACTCCGCCGGCGTGATCGACACCGGTCGCGGAGTGGGACTGGCCGACCTCGCGGAGGCGATCGCGGAGGACCGCCCGCACCGCGCCTCCGGCCGCGTGGCCCTGCACGTGCTCGAGATCATGGACGCCGTGCTCCGCTCGAACGAGGAGAAGGCGGTCGTGACGATCGCGAGCACCGCCGAGAAGCCCGACGTGATGCCGCTGCGCACGGCGGGCTCGATCGGCGCCTGACAGCGCCGGGGGGCGACGACGGGAGGCGGGGGATCGCCGCCAGCGCGTCGCTCCCCGTTCGGGGGTGACGGCGGGGCGCGACGCCGTAGACTCGGCGGATCGACGGTCCTCAGCCGCCGTCGCACGCGGAGGGGGATCGGCCGTGGCAGTCGGCTTCCGGCGGAGCGGTGAGCTCCGTGCCCTCGCGCGCCCCCGGCTCCGGGCGGCCGGCGACCCGCTCTCCCCCGAGGACCACCGCTCCCGGCTGTCCGGCTGGCTCAGCATGCCCGGCGGGCCGGGTCTCGTGCGCCCCTCCGCCCTCGCTCCGGCGTGGGAGGCGCCCCTACTCCGGCTCGTGCGTGCCGGGGCGCCGGCGGAGGACCTGCACGAGGCGACCACCGGCTCCCCCGAGGGCTCGCGCCTCGCGGCCGTCGTCGAGCTCGTCCGCGACGCCCTGCACTCCGCGGACGACGATCGCGCTCTGCGGCTCACCGGCTGGCTGGTGCGCATCCGCTACGACCCGTCGGCCGACTCCTTCCTCCGCCGCTACGGGATCGCGCTGACCGTCCGCCTGCCGCTGAGCGGCGGCCTCGACGTGGAGGTGCCGCTCGACGCCCCGGCGCTGCGCCTGCTCTACGCCGAGCTGGCGGCACCCACGGATCCGGCCGCGGCGGTCGTGGCGGTCGAGACCCTGGAGCCGTCGACCCTCGCGGCGTCGACGCTCGCCTCCCTCTACTCCGCCCGCCGACGCTGGAGCGACGTGGCCGAGTTCTCGGCGCCCGTCGAGAACGTGGACGCCGCCTCCGCCGCGGTGCTCATCCGCCGCGGCGTCGCTCTCCGCGAGCTCGGCCTGATCGAGGGCGCCCTCGAGGCGTTCGACCGGGTGGTGCGCCCGACCGTCACCAGTGCGCGGCCCGTGGAGCTGCGGGCGGAGGCGCTGCTCGAGCGCGCGAGCACGCTCCTCACGGACGGGCGCACAGCCCCGGCTCGGCGCGATCTGGAGCGCGTGCTCTCCCGCTACCCGGACAGCGCCGCGGCGCACGAGCTGCTGGCGGTCACCGGGCGCTGACGCGACGGAGGGGCGCACCCTCTGCAGGATGCGCCCCTCCGGGGAGTGCGTCGGCTCAGTGCGTCGGCTCAGTGCGTCGGCTCAGCCCTCGGCCTTGGAGGGCTTGCCCTCGGCGGGCAGGACCTCGTGCGGGGTGTCGCGCTCGTCCTCGCCCTCGGCCTGCGACGGCTTGTCGGACTGGTCGTCCGGGTCCTCGACGGGGCTCGGGGTCTGGTCGCTCATCGGAGTCCCTCCGGCTCGTCGGACGTGGCGGACGGCTCGGGGTGCGCCTCGAACTCCATCCAGGCGCGGTCCAGATCGGCCTGCGCCGACTCGGGCTCGCTGGCGAAGTAGCCGTCGTAGATCGCGCGGCCGCCGTGCTCGGGCAGGTCGTCGCGACCGCCGAAGGCCTGCGCGAAGCGGCCGACCTCGTCGTCCCTCTTCTGCTGATCCCGCAACCAGGCGGGGAAGGTCTGCGTCATGGTGACACCTCTCTCTCCTGTCCTCCAGCCAATCGCCCGCCGCGGATCCGGGCAAGCCCTTCCGCCGCGGGCCCCGAGGGGCCAGGCTCCGCCCTGGAGAAGCGGCGCTCCGCCCTCTAGAGGACATGTCCGCTACAGGGCGCCCCCGCCCCCGCCGTGGACGAGAGCGGACCCCTAGCGTGAGCCCGTGACCGACCCCGCTTCTCCGCGCCCCGCCCGCACCGCCGCGGGTCTGCGCCGCACTCTGCTCGCTCTGACCGCGACCGTCGCCCTGCTCGCCGGCACCGCGGCTCCCCTCGCCTCCGCCGAGCCGGACCCGGTGCCGGTCGGGAACGACCACCTCGCCAACGGCGTCGCCGCCTGGGGGCGCTACCTCAACGGGGAGTGGGACGTGCCGGCGGGCATGTCCGACCTCACGGACGTCGCGAGCAGCTACAGCCACACCCTCGCGCTCCACACCGACGGCACCGTCGAGGCCTGGGGAGCGGATCTGGAGGGCGAGCGGGACGTGCCGGCCGGGCTCCGCGAGGTGACGGCGATCTCGACCGGGTACCTCCACAGCATCGCCCTCACGATGGAGGGGACGGTCGTCGCGTGGGGCGACGACCGTCAGGGCCAGACCGACGTCCCGGCCGGACTCGGCGGCGTGACCGCCGTCGCCGCGGGCAGCTACCACACCCTCGCTCTGCGGGGCGACGGGACCGTGGCAGCCTGGGGCTCGGATCAGTTCGGAGCGACCGACGTGCCGGCGGGTCTCTCCGGAGTGGTCGCGATCGCCGCGGGCGGCTGGAACAGCCTCGCGCTGCGCGCCGACGGGACCGTCGTGGCGTGGGGCGGCGACGACAGGGGCGCGTACACCGCCCCGGCAGGCCTCCGCGACGTCGTCGCCGTGTCGGTCAGCTACTCCCACAGCCTCGCCCTGAAGCGGGACGGCACCGTCGTCACCTGGGGCGACCCCGCCGACTCCGGCTTGCCGCGGGTCCCCGCCGATCTCGGCGGCATCACCGCAATCGCCGCCGGCATCGGCTTCAGCGTCCTGCTGACGTCCGACGGCACCGTCGTCTCCCTCCACCCCGACGGCGACACGGAGCTGGACGTCCCGGCCGGGATCACGGGCGCCACCGGCATCGCGGTCGGCTTCAACCACGCCTTCGCGATCGGCCCGCTGCCGACCCTCACCGCCGACACCGCCGAGACGCTCGTCAAGACCGGGACCCGCTACTCCGCGACCTTCACGGCGTCCGGCCCGGCCGCGACCTTCGAGGTCTCGTCCGGCGCCCTTCCCGCGGGGGTGGCCCTCTCGCCGGAGGGCGTCGTCTCGGGCAGGCCGACCACCGCGGGCGACTCCACCTTCACGGTGAGCGCGCGGAACGCGTACGGCACGACGGCCGGCGTGCCGCACACGGTCACCGTGGTCCCCGCGAACACCCCGCCCGTCGTGACGGTCGCCTCCGCCGCCGACGGCGCCTCCTACGAGAAGGGCTCGGAGCCGAGGGCCGCCTGCGCGATCACGGATGCGGAGAGCGGAACCTTCAGCGAAGAGGCCGTCGTCACCGGCACGCTCGTGAACGGCCTCGGCACCCGCACGGCGACCTGCACCTGGACCGACCCCGGAGGACTGAGCACGACCGCCACCGCGACCTACCGGATCGTCGACACCGGCGTCCCCACCATCGCCGCGACGACCGCGCCGACGGCTCCGAACGCCGCGGGCTGGTTCCGCTCCCCCGTCTCCGTCGGCTTCTCCTGCGCGGACGGCAGCGGCTCCGGGATCCGCAGCTGCACCCCCGCGCGGTTCCTGCGCGAAGGCCCCGGCCAGAGCGTCACCGGCACCGCCGTCGACAACGCGGGCAACCGCGCCACGACGACCCGCAGCGGCATCGCCATCGACACCACGAAGCCGCAGCTCTCGTTCACGTCGAGGCCCGAGGGGTCCTACCCCTTCGGCACCGTGCTCCCGGAGGCGCGCTGCCTCGCGGACGACGCGCTCTCGGGCCTCACCGGCGACTGCGTGATCACGGGCGGCGGCCGCTCCGTCGGACCGCACGTGTACCGGGCGACCGCGACCGACCGGGCGGGCAACGTCTCGACCCTCACCGCGTCCTACACCGTGACCCCGTGGACGATCGGCGGGCTCAGCACCTCGGTGAAGAGCGTGGCCGCCGGAGCCGCGACCGGCATGACGTTCCAGGTGACCTCGACGTCCTCCGCGGGAACGTTCCGCCACTCCGCCCTCGCCGACGTGCGCAGCGTCACGCAGAAGCAGACCTCCTGCACCGCCGGCGCCGTCCTCACCGGAGCGCCGACGACCACCCTGACCGGACGCCTCCGCTACGACACCGCGACGAACCGCTACGTGAAGGCGTGGACGGTGCCCGCGAAGCGGGGCACCTGCTGGACGCTGACGGTCACGACGGCGGACGGCAGCACCGGGAGCGCCCGGTACTCGGTGAAGTAGCGGCGGCGGACGGCCGACGCGCTCCGGTCAGGCTCCCGCCGCGGCGTACCGCTCCGCGAGCACGCGGAACGCGGCGGCCAGCTCGGGCGGCTCGGCCCCGGCCATCGGAGCGTCGAACCGGCCGAACGACGCGGCGAGCGCCTCCCACGACCAGGCGCCGAGGGCGAGTCGGCAGCCCGCGTCGCCGAGGTCCTCCACCTCCCCGTCGCCCGCGTAGGGCAGGACCTCGGCGGCGGGCGCCTCCAGCACCACCGAGCCGCGGCACGGCCACCCCTCCCCGGGCGCTCCGCCGCGGAACCGCGCCTCCAGGAACTCGGCGGGACTCCCGCCCGGCAGCACCCGGCGGCGGAAGCGGGCGCCGCGGGGCGAGCGCGGCTCGAGCCGGTCCACGCGGAACACCCGCCAGTCGTCGCGGTCGAGGTCGAAGCCGATGAGGTACCAGCGGCCCTGACGCGCGACCAGGTGGTGCGGCTCGACGCGGCGCACCGCCTCCGCGTACGCGAAGCGGAGCACCTCCGAGGCCCGGACGGCCGCCGCGACCGCGACCAGCCGCTCCGGAGGGACTGCGGGGGCCGGCGCCGCCGCGACCGTGAAGCGCAGCGCATCGGCTCG
>NZ_PSUC01000004.1:0-80517 GCF_002931635.1 Rathayibacter sp. AY2B7
GGGGGAACGCGTCATCGCAGGACTTTCTCGAGTGGCCGGCGGGGGCCGGGAGAGGGGGTACTCGATGCTCGCACGGCGGACGCACGAGTGCGACCGGAACGGGGGCCCTCCGTCTGGGGGACGCGCGGGAGCTGAGGTCCTCCGCGGGTCAGAGCGCCGGGAGGGGCCGCCTGAGAGCGTCCAGCCGCTTCCGCCAGGCGTCCAGGCGGCCCGGCTCCGCGGCGAGCGCCGGTCCGTCCACCCAGGCGGTCGCCAGCCGGAGACCGTGCAGGGCGTTGGCCGTCCAGACCTCACGGCCTTCCAGCGACGCCGGCTCGGCCGGGGCCTCGATCACGTCCACACCGAGCGCGCCGGCGAGCACAGAGACCGTGCGGGCCGTCACGCTGCGCACGCGGGTGCTCGTCGCCGGAGGGACGACCAGCGCGTCGCCCAGCCACCACAGGATCGCGCTGCTCGCTCCGTCGATGACGGCGCCCTCGGCGTCGAGCAGCACGGCCTCGTCCGCTCCCGCGGCGTGCGCGCGCGTCCGCAGGAGGGCAAGACGTGCGATGTCCGGCCCCTTCCAGGACGGTGTCCGGCGCGGATCCACGGGGCTCGTCCACAGCACCACGGAGCGGGTCGTCGGCGGGGCGGATCGCAGCCGGAGCCGCAGGGCGCCTCCCGAGAGCTCGACGCGGGGGAAGGAGCGGCCCTCGCGGGGCAGGGCGGCGATCGCGGCGTGGAGGAACGGCTCGACGTCCGGGTGCCCGCCCGCCGAAGCGACGGAGGCGGCGAACCGCTCGCGGTGCAGGTCGAGCCCGCGGACGCGTCCCTCGTCCACCAGCCAGGAGTCGGCCGCGTCCAGGGAGGTGCCGGGCGGCTCGGGAACGCTCGTCAGGGCCCGCCCGTCCCACTCCCGAACCTGCTCGCCGTCCACGACCGCCTACGCTAGCCCAGTGGTCTCGGAGGATCGGCACGTCCGCTCGATCGAGCTGCCCTGGGTCGATCCGGAGCTCGCGCACCACGCCCCCTCGCCTCCGGGCTGATCGCGCTCGTCGCGACCGGTGCCCTGCTCTTCGGCGCGACCCCGGCCCTCGCCGCGGAGAACCCGCAGAAGCCCCTGTCCTCCTCCGAGGAGGCGCCGACCGGCCTCGCTCCCGCGAGCGAGTCGCCCGAGGCCGCCCAGCAGACCGCCCGCGCGGCCGTCAGCTACTACAACGCCCTCGTCGGCGGCGAGGAGCTGGCCGCCGGACAGCGGATCGTCTCGGGCACGAACGGCTACTCGTTCCGGATGCAGACCGACGGCAACGCCGTGGTCTACGACCCGCAGGGCCGCCCCACCTTCGCCACGAACACCCAGGGCCGCGGCGACCACCTGGTCATGCAGACCGACGGCAACATGGTCGTCTACTCCGCCAAGGGCGGCCCCGTATGGAGCACGAACACGATCAACGAGGCGGGCGCCTCGGTGATCATGCAGCCCGACGGCAACCTCGTCGTCTACCGCGAGAACGGCTCGCCCGCCTGGGCGAGCAGCGTCCGCCGCGTCATCGCCGAGCCGGTGACCGACACGCTGTTCACGGAGCAGACCCTCCGCCCCGTCCACCAGCTCACCTCCGCCGACGGCCGCTTCAGCGCCGTCATGCAGAACGACGGCAACTTCGTCGGCTACGGCCCCCAGGGCGCCGTCTGGGGCACCGGCACCGGCGGCTCCGGCAACCGCATCACCATGCAGAAGGACGGCAACGCCGTCATCTACGGCTCCGACGGCTCCGTCAAGTGGTTCTCGGGCACGCGCGGAAAGGACCTCCGCCTGGGCATCAACAACGCCGGCTCGCTCATCATCGTGAACCCGTCCGACGACGTGATCTGGACCAGCCAGGCCGCCTTCCCCTCGACCACGCTCTACGCGGCGAACTCGCTCGAGGCGGGCAGCTTCCTCCGCTCCGCGAACGGCGTCTACCGAGCGGTGATGCAGGCGGACGGCAACTTCGTCGTCTACGGCAAGAACGGCCCGATCTGGGCGTCGAAGACCACCCGCGCAGGCGGCTTCTTCGCCCTCGACACCAGCGGCCAGATCGCCGTGGGCACCGAGACGACGAGCGGATGGTCGGTCGTCCCGCCCGCCGCGTCGGTCGGCCCCTACAAGCTCGTCATGCAGGACGACGGCAACCTCGTCGAGTACGACAGCCGCCGCGCGGTCTGGGCCAGCCGCGGCTGACGCCCCTCCGCCACGACGCCCCCTGGTCCCCGGACCGGGGGGCGTCGTCGTCTCCCCCGCCGTGGGACGATTCCCCCGACCCCGCCGCTTTCCCCGACAGGACCCCTGCGATGACGCACCTCCCCTCCGGCCGCTCCCTGACCGCCTCCCTCGCGGCGCTCGCCGCCACGAGCGCGCTCCTGCTGGGCTCGCTGCCCGCCGCCGCGGTCGAGGCCCGGCCCTCGGCGTCCTCCGCCGTCGCCTCCGCCGCGGTCCTCCGTGCCGGCGAGCAGCTCGCGCGCGGCGAGCGCCTGGTGTCCCCCGACGGCGCCTCCTCCCTCGTGATGCAGACCGACGGCAACGCCGTGGTCTACGCCGCCGGCGGCCGTCCCACCTGGGCCTCGGGCACGCAGGGGCGCGGCGACAGCCTGCGGATGCAGGACGACGGCAACCTCGTCGTGTACGCCACGGACGGGCGCCCGGTCTGGGCGACCGGCACGGTGGCCGACCCGGGCGGCGAACTGCGGATGCAGGACGACGGCAATCTCGTGATCTACCGCCGCAGCGGCTCGGCCGCCTGGGCCAGCAGCATCGGCGGCCGGATCGACGAACCGCGCACCGACACCCTGCGTCGCGGCAGCACCCTCTACGCGGGGAACCGGCTCGCCACCCCGGGAGGCACCACGGCGGTGATGCAGGCGGACGGCAACCTCGTCGTCTACGGGCAGGGCGGGGCTCTCTGGGCGAGCGGCACCCGCGGCCGGGGCAACGTCCTCCGGATGCAGGACGACGGGAACGCCGTGGTCTACACCGCGGACGGCGCGCCCCTGTGGGCCTCGGACACCTCCGGCGAGCCGGGCGCCACGATGGTCCTCCGCGAGGGCGATCTCCGGATCGCGGACGACTCCGGCGTCCTCTGGAGCAGTGCCGCGCTCGTCGTGCGCGACTCGCTCTCCCCGAGCGGCCTCGTCGTCGCGGGCACGCGGCTGACCTCGGCGAGCGGGCAGTGGCGGGCGGAGATGCAGCGCGACGGCAACTTCGTCGTCTACGGGCCGAGCGGTGCGGACTGGGCGACGAACACCTCCTCCGCCTCCGGTGCCGCCTTCTCGATGAGCTCCGAGGGCCGGCTCGACGTGGCCGACTCCCGGATCCTCTGGCTGCGGTTCCCGAGGATCTCCTTCGGCATCGGCCAGAGCGGCGTCGTCGCGCCCTACCGCCTCGTACTGCAGAACGACGGCCGCCTCGTCGAGTACGACGGCATCGGACGGGCCGTCTGGGCCAGCCGGGGCTGACGCGCGACGCATGATGGAGGGGTGAGCGACCCTGGCGACTTCATCCGCTCGGCCCTGGAGTACGAGGGCGACGTCTGGCGCGCGCAGGACGTGCGCGAGCGCCTGGGATCAGGGCTCGACTCGACAGGCGCCTCGGTCGGGGCGGTCCGCGGCACCGTCCGCGACGCGCTGAGGAAGTTCCGCTCGCTCGAGCACGACGACGTGACCGCCCTCTCCTCCGAGCTGTGGGAGCCGGCGGTGTTCGAGCCGCGGCTGGCGGCCGTCGTGCTGCTGCAGTCCCGAGCCGAGTGGCTGCGCGGCTCCGACCTCACCCGGCTCGAGGGCTTCGTCCGCGACTCCCGCGTGGACGAGCTGAGCGACCCGCTGGCCCGCGACGTCGTCGCTCCGCTCCTGGCAGGGCTGCGCGGTGCGGCGCGGACCCGGGCGGACGCGGTCCTCGACCGCTGGGGGGCGGAGGGCGGGCGCCTGGCGCGCGCGGCCGCCCTGGCGCGGGCCTCGGTCCCGACGGAGCACGGCTGACCGGCCGCTCGGACCGACCGCCCCGCGGAGCCGGGCGCCTGCTCAGGCGGCCCGGTGCTCCTGAGCCGCCGTGCCGTCCGCCACCCGGATCCGCGTGTCGAACTCCAGGCCGGGATCGACCCGGTGCGCGATCAGGACCACCGTCCGCCCCTCGGCGGCGCGGAGCAGATCCCCGAGCAGGGCGTCGGCCACGGGAGCGTCCACCGACGCCGTCGGCTCGTCCAGCACCAGCACCCGGAAGTCGGCCAGGAGTGCGCGTGCGAGGGCGATCCGCTGAGCCTGGCCGCCCGAGACGAGCGAGCCCCGCTCCCCCACCCGCGCGTCGAGCCCGCCGCGTGCAGCGACCCAGGGCCCGAGCCCGACCCGCTCGAGCACCGCCTCGAGCACGGCGCCATCGGCCTCGGGCCGCGCGAAGAGGAGGTTCTGCCGGATCGTGTCGTCGAAGAGGTACGGCTGCTGCTCCACGAGCCCGACCCGCTTCCGCACCTCCGCCTGCGGCAGCGTGCGCGCCTCGACTCCGCCCAGGAGGTAGCTGCCGGAGTGGTCGAGGAAGCGCACCAGAGCGTGCGCGAGCGTGGTCTTCCCGGACCCGCTGCCGCCGGTGACGAGGACGCGCGCACCCTCCCGCAGGTCGAGCGAGACGCCCCGCAGCGCGGGCGTGTGCGCGCCGGGCCAGCTCACCGACAGGTCGCGCAGGACGATGCCGGCGCCCCGGGGTTCCGAGGCGTCCGGGTCCACGTCCGCGTCGGTCGCGAGCGCCGGCGATGCCGCCTCGGCGTCCAGATCGGCCAGGCGCTGAGCGCTCGAGAGCGCGGTGCGCGCCGCCTGCACGGCGAGCGGCGCGGCGGCGGCGACCTCGAAGACCGCGAGCGGCACGAGCGCGACGACTCCCAGCGCCGGACCGCCGAGGTCGCCGATCGCCGGGATCCCGAGCGCGAGGCCCGCCCAGACCGCACCGCCCGAGCAGAGGGCGAGGACGGCCGCGGCCAGTCCGGCGGAGGCCGCCCGCCGACGCGCCGCCCGGGCGAGCGACTCCTCCGCGCGTGCCACGTCCGCCAGAGCGTCACCCGCCGCATCGAAGGCGATGAGCACGTCGAGGCGGGTGACCAGCAGGTTGAGGCGCTCGGCGAGCTCCCCGCGCAGCGGCGCCAGCTCGCGATCCGCCTGCGCGGAGAGCCGGCCGGCGCCCAGAGCCCCGCCGGCGAAGGCGAGGACGAGCAGCGCCAGCAGCACGGCGCCCATCGCCGGCAGCAGCAGCCAGACGCCGACCACGGAGACCGCAGCGACCAGCGCCGCGACGACCAGCGGCTGCACGACGCGCAGCGGCACGTCCTGCTGGGCGTCGACGTCCGCCACCACCCGGGAGACCAGGTCGCCGCGGCGCACGCGGCCCAGCCCGTCCGGTGCGACCGGCACCAGGCGCTCGTAGACGCCCGCCCGGAGCTCCGCGAGCGCGCGGAAGGCGGCGTCGTGGCCGGTCAGCCGCTCGAGGTAGCGGAAGAAGGCCCGCGCCAGCGCGAACGCCCGCACGCCTACGACGGCCATGGAGAGGAACAGGATCGGCGGCTGCTCGGCCGCGCGGACGATCAGCCAGGCCGAGCAGGCCAGCAGCGCCACGACGGCGGAGGAGGAGAGCAGCCCGAAGGACAGACCCGGCAGGAAGCGGCGCGGCCCGGGCATCGCGGCGCGGAGGACGTCGGAGCGGTTCACCTCACGACCGCCCCGCCGGCGCCAGGGCGATCACGGCGTCGGCCGCCGCGACGGTCGCGGGCCGGTGGCTCGCGACGACGACGATCGTCCCGCTCTCCGCCAGCGTCCTGAGTCCGGCGAGCAGCGCCCGCTCGGACTCCTCGTCGAGGGCGGCGGTCGGCTCGTCCAGGGCCAGCACCGCGCACCCGCGCTCGAGCAGGCGGTGCACGGCGCGGGCGACGGCGACGCGGGCGCTCTGCCCGCCCGAGAGGCCCGTCCCCTCGGCGTCGAGCCGGCGCTCGGGGTCCACGTCGACCGCGGCGATCGCCAGGGCCCGCCGCACGCGCTCGGGGTCCGGCGAGAGCGCTCCGAGCCCGACGGCGGAGGCGACGCTCCCCGGGAGCAGGTCGGGCCGCTGGCCCGCCCAGGCGAGCGTCGACCGCAGATCCGCGACCGGCGACCCGCCGAGCAGCAGCGTGCCCGAGAAGGGCACGAAGCCCGCGAGCGCGGCGAGCAGCGTCGACTTCCCGGATCCGCTGGGCCCGGTCACCACGGTGATCGACCCGACGGGGAGCACCGCGTCGACAGGAGCGAGCGTCCGCCCGCGTCCGTCGTCGACCGCGAGACCCCGCAGCTCGAGCGCCCCCGTCGCCGCCGGAGCCGTCCCGCGAGGGGGCAGCGAGGCCGCGCGCTCGAGGACGGCGAAGGCGCGGTCCGCCGCCTGCACCCCGTCGGCCGCCGCGTGGAACTCGGCACCGACCTGGCGCACCGGCAGGAACACGTCCGGCGCCAGCACCAGGACGAACAGCCCGACGGCCAGCCCCAGCGAGCCGTCGACGAGCCGCAGCCCGATCGAGACGGCGACCAGCGCGACCGAGAGCGAGCCGGCGAGCTCCAGCACGAAGCCGCTGACGAAGGTCACCCGCAGCACCTTCATCGTGTGCACGCGGTAGTCCTCGGTCAGCGCGCGGATCCGCGTCGCCTGCCGCTCGGCCCGCCCGAAGATCTTGAGCGTCGCGAGGCCGCCGACGGTGTCGACGAAGCCGGAAGCGAGCGCCTGCAGCCGCTCCCACTGCCGCGCCTGCACGGCCTGGGTCGCCCAGCCGATCAGCACCATGAACACCGGGATGAGCGGCAGGGTCACCACCAGGAACACCGCGCTGAGCGGATCGGCGAGGAAGACCACGAGCGTCAGGAGCGGCGTCGCCACCGCGGTGGCGATCAGCTGCGGGAGGTAGCGGGCGAAGTAGCCGTCGAGGGAGTCCAGTCCGCCGCCCAGCAGCGCGACGACCCCGCCCGAGCCCCCTTCGGAGCGGCCCGCCGGGCCGAGCTCGACCAGTGCGGCGAGGACCGCCTGCCGCAGCTGCGCCTTCGCTCCTGCTCCTCCGCGCACCGCGTTCACCTCGGTCGCCCAGGCGAGAGCCGCCCGCGCCGCGACGACCGCGAGCAGGGCGGCCAGCAGCGGCGCGAGGTCGTCGGCGCTCCTCCCGTCGACCGCACCGGCCACCAGCTGCGCCACCAGCCACGCGAAGGCGACGATCGCCAGGGTCCTGGCCAGCGCGAGCGCCCCGCCGAGCAGGAGGAACACGCGGGCCGCCCGGGCGTAGCGGAGCAGGCGCGGATCGAGGGGCTTCACGTCAGTGGGCGTCGACCGGGATGTGCGCGCGGCTGATGCGCTTGCGGAAGATCCAGTAGGTCCAGGCCTGGTAGCCGACGATGAGCGGCACGAACACCAGGGCGGTCCAACTCATGACCGTCAGCGTATAGGGCGTGCTGGAGGCGTTCTCGATCGTCAGCCCGTAGGCGGGGACGTTCGAGGCCGGCATCACCGCGGGGAACAGCGTCGCGAAGAGGGCGAGCACGGCGAGCGTGATGGTGCCGGCCAGCAGCGCGAAGGCGCGTCCCTCCCGGCCCCGCGTGATCGCAAGCCAGCCGCCGACGAGGGTCGCGGCCGCGCCCGCCGAGAGCGCCCAGGAGGCGGTGCTCCCCTGGCCGAGGTTGGTCCAGGCCAGGAAGACCGCGGCGACGACCACGGTGAGCAGCCCCGCGCGGGTCGCCAGGCGGCGCGCACGCTCGCGGATCTCCCCCTCCGTCTTCAGGGCGACGAAGACGACTCCGTGCGTGAAGAAGAGCAGGAGGGTCGTCGCTCCACCCAGCAGGGCGTAGGGGTTCAGCAGGTCCAGGACGGTGCCGATGTAGTTGTGGTCGGCGTCCATCGGGACGCCCTGCACGATGTTCGCGAAGGCCACGCCCCAGAGGAAGGCGGGCACCGCGGAGCCGACGACGATCATCGTGTCGAAGCGACGCTTCCACTGCGCCTCCGGACGCTGGTGCCGGTACTCGAACGAGACGCCGCGGGCGATCAGCGCGAGCAGGATGAGCAGAAGCGGCAGGTAGAACCCGCTGAAGAGCGTGGCGTACCACTCCGGGAACGCGGCGAACAGGGCGGCGCCGGCGACGATCACCCACGTCTCGTTCAGGTCCCACACCGGGCCGATCGTGTTGATCAGCACGCGGCGGTCGGTGTCGTCGCGCCCGAGGAACGGGAGCGACATGCCGACACCGAAGTCGAACCCGTCGAGGACGAAGTAGCCGATGAAGAAGAACGCGACGATCCAGAACCAGAGAACGGCGAGATCCATGAGGGGTGCCTCCTAGTAGACGGTGCCGACGAGCTGCGGGCGACCGCTCTCCTCGTCGACCTCGGGAGCGTCGTCGGGGCCGGCCTGCGCGGCCCGCTTGATCAGGCGGAACTCGACCACGGCGAGCGTGCCGTAGATCGCGGTGAAGGCGAGCAGCGAGATCAGGACCTCGAGGCCGCTCACTCCGGGCGAGACTCCGTCGGCGGTCTTCAGCAGTCCGAACACGAGCCACGGCTGGCGGCCCATCTCGGTGAAGACCCAGCCCACGATCATCGCCATCAGCGGCAGCGGGGCGGCCCAGATCGCGACCTTCCACATCCACTGCTTCGGCTCGCGGCCCTTCCGGGTGAACCAGAGGCCGGCCGCGGCGACGCCGATGGCCAGGACGCCGAGGGCCATCATCCAGCGGAACGACCAGTAGGTGACCCAGATGATCGGCGTGTAGTCGCCGGGTCCGTAGACCTGGGTGTACTGCGCCTGGAGGTCGTTGATGCCCTCGACCGTGCCGGTGAAGGTGTGCGTCGAGAGGAAGGAGAGCAGGTAGGGGATGCGGATCGAGAACAGCTCGCTCGAGCCGTCCGGCGTGCCCCAGGTGAAGACGGAGAAGGAGGCGTCGACGCCCGTGGAGGTCCTGTAGAGCGCCTCCGCGGCCGCCATCTTCATCGGCTGCGTGTCGACCATCGCGAGGCCGAGCGAGTCGCCGGTGAACAGGGTCAGGCCGCCGCTGACGAGCATCATCCAGGCGCCGAACTTCAGTGCGGGGCGCATGGTCTCGAGGTGCTGGTTCCGCGAGAGGTGGTAGGCCGCGACGCTGATGATGACGGCGGCCGAGACCATGAAGCAGGCGAAGATCGTGTGCGGGAAGGCGGCGAGCGCGACCTTGTTGGTCAGGAGTGCCCAGATGTCGGTGAGCTCCGCGCGGCCCTTGGTCTCGTTGATGCGGAAGCCGACCGGGTTCTGCATGAACGCGTTCGCGGCGATGATGAAGTAGGCCGAGAGCGTGGTGCCCAGCGTGGTCAGCCAGATGGTGGCCAGGTGCAGCTTCTCGGGCAGCTTGTCCCAGCCGAAGATCCAGAGGCCGATGAAGGTCGCCTCGAGGAAGAAGGCGAGCAGGCCCTCGAACGCCAGCGGTGCCCCGAAGACGTCGCCGACGAAGCGGGAGTAGTCGCTCCAGTTCATCCCGAACTGGAACTCCTGGACGATCCCGGTCACGACGCCCATCGCGAAGTTGATCAGGAAGAGCTTCCCGAAGAACTTCGTCAGCTGCAGGTAGTGCACCTTCCCGGTGCGCACCCAGCAGGTCTGGAAGATCGCGACGGTGAGCGCCATGCCGATCGTGAGCGGCACGAACAGGAAGTGGTAGATCGTCGTCAGACCGAACTGCCATCTCGACAGCAGGAGCGGGTCCAGGAGTTCGTTCACAGCTCCGAGAGTAGGTGGGCGGGAGGGGTCCGACGGCCCCCGATCCCAGTACTGGGGCGGATGTGCGGCCTTACGCGAGCTCTGGGCGGCACCCTTTCCGGGGTGGCCCCGGACGCCCCTCCGAGCACTCCCGCCGACCGGTCGCTCGACGTCGAGACAGTCCCTCTCGACGTCGAGGGAGTCCACCGCGCGACGACTGCCGAGCGGGGCTCGCCTCCGTCGGACGCGCCGCCGCCGGCCTCTCGACGCCGAGCGATCAGGCGGGCCACGGAGCGCGGAGACTTCCTCTCACGGGCCTTCAGCTGATTGCCAGGCGCACATCCGCGAGGTCGGCCGTGGGAATCCGTTCACCGCGCGACGCATCGACGGACTCGCCCGGTGAAGAGAATCCCGGGGCCGATGCCGAGGCGCCGTCGGCGGGCGCTCCGCGGTCAGCCGGCGTCGACGCGCGAGCGGGAGCCGGAGAACCAGGCGGGCGCCTGGAAGCCGTACTTCAGCACGGGCAGGTCGCGGGTGAGGCGCCAGTAGCCCAGCGCCGCCGCGACACCGATCGCGCAGACCAGGAGCGGCACGACCGGCCCGATGACGTCGAGCCAGCGCTCTCCGTCGAAGAGCAGCAGGGCGCTCGTGGCGAGCGAGACGAAGAGGACGTGCACCACGTACACCGGGAGCGTGTTGCGGCCGATGAAGGTGATCCAGCCCGCGCCGCGCCGGTTCGAGAGGAAGCGGGCGACCACGAGCCCGGCGAGGACCGCCAGCACGCTCACCAGGACCAGCCCGATCGTCAGCAGCGGGAAGCGGGCGCGGACGGCGAGGATCACGCCGGCGAGCACGAGGAACAGCACGCCGAAGCCGACTCCGCTGACGATCCCGCGGCGCTCCACGAACGCGATCACCGCGTTCCGCAGGTAGAGGCCGAGCAGGAAGAACATCAGGTAGCGGGCCATGCCGTCCCAGGCGATGTTCCCGGTGCCCTCGGAGGTGCTGGAGCGGACGGCGTACCAGACCACGGCGATCGCGGTCGCGATGCCGATCTGCACCCGCCAGTCGATCCGGCCCTGCGCGAGCTTGGCGGCCACGAAGAAGATCGTGAGCGCGTAGAGGAACCAGAGCCCGTTGTGCGGCATCACCGGCTGGAGGAGCAGCGCGAGAGGGTCGGACTCGTCGGTGCCGCCCGGGTTGGGCACCACCAGGAAGAAGAGGAACCGCACCACGGACCAGAGCAGGAAGGCCCAGACCAGCAGGCTCAGCCGCGAACGCCAGAGCTCCGGCCACGACCGGGTGAGCACGGAGCCGGCGAACAGCCCCGAGGCGAGGAAGAACAGCGGCATCCGGAAGGTGATGAGGAGGAGGTTGATCTCGTTCCACGAGTCGGGGGCGATCCCGGCCGTCGTGGTCCACTGCACGGAGTGGGCCAGGGCGACCAGGATGATCGCGATGCCCTTCGCCGTGTCCACCCAGGTGATGCGTGCGCGTGCCATGAGTCCTCGTCGTGATCGTCCATCGGAAGTCGGCCGGCGGCGACGATGACGATGGCGATGTGCAAGTGTCGCACGGCTGTGCATCCTCTGTGATGTTCTGCACGGATCCGATCACGGCGATCCGGTGACGGAGAGACGGCCAACAGGTGCGCGGGTCCTCGGACGGCCTCCTCGTGGACGACGCGCCCCCGCCGATGCCCGAAGATCGAGCCATGACTCGAGCGACGCCCCCCGGCTCCGCCCCCGGCGCCCGCCGCATCCGACTCCGCCTCCTGGTCGCGCTGCTGGTGCTCGCGCTGGTCCTCGCCGGCGCGGGCATCGCCCTCTCGCTCGCCTCGCGGAGCGGAGGCGCGGGCGCTCCGGCCGCGAGCTCCCCCGACCCCGGCCCGACCTCCTCCGTCGACATGGCCGAGCGCGTCGCCGGTCTCGAGAAGCGCTTCGCCGCCGGGTTCCCGCAGCACAGCATCGTCCTCACGGGCAGCTCCACGATCGGCCGCTGGACGACCTCCAAGGAGGACCTGCGCCCGCTCGAGACCTACAACATCGGGATCGGCGGCACGACCGTCGCCGATCACCTCGCGTGGCTGGACCGCATGGTCGCCCCCTTCGATCCGCGCGCCGTGATCGTGTACGTGGGGGCGAACGACATCAGCGGCGAGGAGGGCTCGCGCACGGGCGCCCAGACCGCCGGCGCCGTCGTCGAGTACCTCCAGCGTGTGGAGGAGGTCGCCCCCGACGCCGAGCTGTTCTACGTCGAGATCGCGGAGACGCCCGCCCGCGCCTCCGTCGGTGCCGAGGTCCGCGCCGCCAACACCGCGGTCAGCGCCTACGCCGAGACGGACGACCGCGTCACCTTCGTCCCCACCGCCGACGCGCTCGTCACCTCCGACGGCTCTGTCGACCCCTCCCTCTTCGTCGACGACGGCCTGCACTTCGACGAGGCCGGCTACGCCCGGTTCTCGGAGGCGGTCCGCGCGGTGGTCCTGCCCGCTCTGGAGTGAGCCGGCGGGCCGGCGCACTGCGGCCCGCTCGACGTGAGCGGCCCGGGGACACCGCGCCCGGAGCCCCCAGTGTTGACCCTGAAGGGGGACACGGCCCCTCCGCCGCGCGCGCCTATCCTGGCCCCGCGTCATCGCCGACAGCGCCCTCTGCACCGCCGCAGACCGCCGCTCGCTCAGCAGCGCCGACCGTCTCGGAGTCACCGATGCCCCGCTCGAGGATCCGCCCCCGCGGTCTCGCCCTGCTCACCGTCCTGGCGATCACGGCCGCCGCGCTCGTCGCCGGGCCCGCGGGTCCGGCGTCCGCCGCTCCCGTCGTGCCCGCCGGCTTCACCGACTCGCGGGTGGCGGCCGTCCCCGCGCCGACCGCCCTCGCCTTCACGACCGACGGGCGCACCCTCGTCTCCTCGCAGACCGGAGCGATCCGGGTGATCCGCGGAGGCAGCCTTATCGCCACCCCGGCCCTCGACCTGCGCTCGAAGGTCTGCGCCAACGGCGAGCGCGGTGTGCTCGGCCTCGCGGTCGACCCGGCACCGGGCTCGCGCACCGTCGTCGTCTACTACACCGCGAAGGGCTCCGACTCCTCCTGCCCGACCAACGCCGGCGGCACGGTGAACCCCGCGGGAGCCCCGCGCAACCGCGTCTCCTCGTTCCAGCTCGGCACCGACGACCGCATCGACCCGGCCTCCGAGCGCGTCCTCCTCGACGGCATCTACTCCCCCGCGAGCAACCACAACGGCGGCGACCTCGCCATCGGCAAGGACGGCCTGCTCTACGTCAGCGTCGGCGACGGCGGCTGCGACTACCGCGGCGGGGTCGGCTCGCCGGGCGGCAGCGGCTGCGGCGGCCGGAACGACGCCGCCCGCGACCCGAACATCCTGAACGGCAAGATCCTCCGGATCACCCTCACCGGCGGCGTCCCGGCCGGCAACCCCTACCTGGGCACCGGGACCGCCTCCTGCCGGCTCGCCCCGGCCGCCGAGGGCCTGCGCTGCCGCGAGACCTTCGCGAGTGGCCTGCGCAATCCGTTCCGGATGGCCTTCGACCCGAACGCGACCGGCACCGTCTTCCGCATCAACGACGTGGGCCAGGACGCCTGGGAGGAGATCGACCAGGGCGTCGCCGGCGCCGACTACGGCTGGAACACCCGTGAGGGCCACTGCGCGAAGACCGGCTCGGCCTCGAACTGCGGAGCCGCGGCGCCCGCCGGGCTCACCGACCCGGTCCACGACTACGCGCACAGCAGCGGCTGCGCCTCGATCACGGGCGGCGCCTACGTCCCCCGCGGCGTCTGGCCGGCCGCCTACGACGGCGCGTACCTCTTCGGCGACTACGTGTGCGGGAAGATCCGGACCCTCGGCCGCACCGGCGCGGCCGGCGACCTCGTGACCGGCCTCGGCGGCAGCAGCGCCGTCGCCATGGCCTTCGGTCCCTCGCGCGGGACCCAGGACCTCTTCTACACCAGCTACGCGAACGGCGGCGAGGTCCGGCGCCTCGCCTACACCGCCGCGGCGAACCGCGCTCCGACCGCGGCCCTCACCGCCGCCCCCTCCTCCGGCGCGGCTCCTCTCGCCGCGCGGCTGAACGGCTCGGGCAGCAGCGACCCGGAGGGCGGTGCCCTGACCTACCTATGGTCGTTCGGCGACGGCACCCCCGACCGCATCACGACCGGCCCGACCTTCACCCACAGCTACGCCGCCGGCAGCTGGACCGCGTCCCTCCGCGTCCGCGATCCGAAGGGAGCCGTCTCCGCCCCCGCGACGACGAGGATCACCTCGGGCGACAGTGCCCCGACGGTGAGCATCACCGCACCCGCCGACGGAGGGATGTTCGTCACGGGCCGGAGCTACGGCCTCCGCGCCACGGCGACCGACGCCGAGGACGGCGTCCTGCCCGCCTCAGCGCTCACCTGGACCGTCCAGCGCCGCCACGCTCAGCACACGCATCCCTTCCTCGGGCCGCTGACGGGGAACGACCTCTCCTTCGTCGCCCCCGGCCCGGAGGACCTCGCCGCCGCCGCGGACAGCGACCTCCTGATCAGCGTCACGGCGACGGACTCGAGCGGAGTGTCGACGACGGCGACGCGGACGCTCTCCCCGCAGAAGGTCTCCGTCACCCTGGCCACCGCTCCCGCCGGCCGGACGGTCGTCGTCAACGGCACCGAGGTCGCCGGAGGCACGACCGTCGTGTCGTGGGCGGGCTCGGCCCTCCAGCTGGAGGTCCCGGACCAGACCGACGCGTCGGGCACGGCCTACCGGTTCTCGTCCTGGTCGGACGGCGGCGCCGCCTCGCACAGCGTCGTCACTCCCGGGAGCAGCACCACGCTGACGGCGACCCTCGTCGCCGCCGGGCTCCCCGGCGCGCCGACCGCGGTCACCGCCACGGCGGGCTCGGACGGCACGGCGACGCTCGCGTGGTCGCCCCCCGCGGGGACCGGTGGCTCGGCGGTCACCGGGTACCGGGTGTCGCGCGACGGGTCCGACACGAGCGGAGCCGGAGCCTGGAGCGCCGTGGTCGCCGCGACCAAGCGCTCGCAGACCTTCACGAAGCTGGTCCCGGGCCGCAGCTACACCCTCTCGGTGCAGGCGGTCACGGCGAACGGCACCGGCCCGGCGGCCTCCGCGCTCGTCGCCGTCCCCTGACCGCTCGGCGTCCACCGGCCTCCGGGGCGCAGCCCTGCCGCCGCCCAGCCGTGCGCCCCTACGATCGAGCCATGCCGAGCATCCGGAGCCGCCGTCGGCCCCAGCCCCCGATCGAGTCCGCGGCGGGCGGGGGCGCCCGGTGAACGACACCCTCACCGGGATCCTGGACTTCGTCGTCAGCGTCCCCCCGGTCTGGCGGACGCTCCTCGCCGGACTCGCGATCTTCTTCGAGACCACGATCCTGGCGGGCCTCGTCGTCCCCGGCGACACGATCGTGATCGTCAGCGCGACCGGCGTGACCAGCCCGCTGCAGTTCGTGGCGCTGGCCGTCACGGTCGTCATCGGCGCCCTCTGCGGCGAGTCCGTCGGCTTCTACCTCGGCCGCTGGTTCGGGCCGCGGATCCGCGCGTCGCGTCTGGGACGCCGGCTCGGCGAGAAGAACTGGCTGAAGGCCGAGCGCTACCTCGCGCGGCGCGGCGGGTTCGCCGTGTTCCTCTCGCGATTCCTGCCGGTGCTGCACTCGCTGATCCCGCTGACGGTGGGGATGAGCGGGATGCGCTACCGGACCTTCATGGCCTGGACGATCCCGGCGTGCGTGCTCTGGTCGTCCGCCTACGTCGGCGTCGGCGCGGCCGCGGCCGGCAGCTACCGGGAGCTCTCGGAGAGCCTGCACGGCGCCGGCTACGTCTTCGTGGGCGTCATCGTCGTCTTCGCCCTGCTCGTGCTCCTCGGGAAGAAGCTCCTGAACAGAGCGGAGGCGCGTCACCTCGACGAGTGACGCGCCTCCGGGCGTGGATCCGGGGAGGATCAGTCGACGAGACCCGCCGACTTCAGCCACTCGCCCGCGATCGCGGACGCGGACTTCTGCTCGTTGACGCTCTCGGAGTTGAGGGCGACGAGGTCGTCCGCCGTGAGCTTCGCGCTGACCGCGTTCAGCACCTCGGCCGCGTCGTCCGTGATCTTGCTCGAGACGATCGGCACGACGTTGTCGGCCACGAACAGTCCGTCCGGGTCCTCGAGAGCGACGAGGTCGTTCTTCTGGATGTTCGGGTCGGCCGTGTAGACATTCGCCAGCTGGATCTGGTCGCTGGTGAGCGCGTCGACGGTGGTCGATCCGCCGCTGTCCTCGATCGCCTGGAAGGTGGTCGTGATGCCGTACTTCGACTGCAGGGTGTCGGGCCCGTAGGGGCGCGTCTGCAGCTCGGAGTTGCCGCCGACCACGATCGGGTCGGTGACGTTCTTGAGCGACGCGATGTCGGTCAGGTCCCACTTGTCGGCGAAGGCCTGGGTGACGGTGTACGAGTTCTGGTCGCTGGCCTCGGCGGCGTCGAGGGCGCGGAGGCCGTCGGGCAGCGCGTCGCCGAGCGCGGAGTACACGTCGTCGGCGGTGGTGGCCGTCGCGTCGGGCTCGAGCGCCTGCAGGAGGCTGCCGTCGTACTCCGGGAAGACGTCGATGGATCCGCTCTCGATCTCGGGCAGGTAGATCTCGCGCTGGCCGATGCGCAGCTGGCGGTCGACGGTGAAGCCGTCGTTCTCCAGCGCCTGCGCGTAGATCTCGGCGAGGATCTCGTTCGAGTAGTAGTCCTGCGAGCCGACCACGATGGTCTCGCTGCCCGCAGTCGCACCCGATCCCTCATCGAGCGGATCGCTCGAGGAACACCCTGCCAGTGCCACGACGGCACCGACCGCGAGTGCGCTGAGCGCGACACGGCCCTTCGTGAAATGTGCTGTGAACATTGCTATTTCCCTTCTTCGATGGGGATTCCCATCACCGCGCGTCGTCGGGGCGACGAAGCGCGGGAACCTGTGCGGCCGGCGGTGCCGGCCAGGCCGAGCACGACTCCGCGCGGCACGGCGAGCCGCTGGAGGAGGGCGAAGAGGACCTCGCTGAGGAGCGTCAGCACGATCACCAGGATCGAGCCGGCGAGCATCTGCGGGTAGTCCCCCGACTTCACTCCGCGGAAGATGTACTGCCCGAGGCCGCCGGCGCCGATGTAGTCGGCGAGCGTGGCGGTCGCGATGATCTGCAGCGCCGCCGAGCGGAGCCCGCCGATCAGCAGCGGCAGCCCCAGCGGGATCTCGACCTTCGTCAGGATCTGCCACTCGGTCATGCCCATCGAGCGCGCCGCGTCGACCGTGCGGCGGTCGACCGCCTCGAGCCCGGAGTACGCTCCGGCGAGCACCGACGGGATCGCGAGCACGACGAGGGCGATCACCGGAGCGCCGAGGCCGAGCCCCAGGCTCATCGCCGCGAGGACGAGCACGCCCAGCGTCGGCAGGGCGCGCAGGCCGCCTGCGACCGGCACGGCGATGCCCTTGCCGCGCCCGGTGTGCCCGATCAGGTAGCCGATCGGGATCGCGATCGCGGCCGCGATCACGAGCACCAGCAGGCTGATGCCGACGTGCTGGGCGACGCGGGTCGGGATCGCGTAGACCCCGGTCCAGTGCGCGGGGTCGGCGATCCAGGCGAAGGCCTCGGCGATGAGGTTCACGACGTCACCGCCCTCTCGACCGCGCCCGGTCTGCGCGAGCGGCGCGCGCGGTCCAGAGCCGTCCAGGGCATGAGGAGACGGCCGATCAGCACCAGCAGTCCGTCGAGCACCAGCGCGAGGACGATCGTGAGGACGATGCCCGTGACGATCTCACCGGTGATGCCGCGCTGGAAGCCGTCGGTGAAGAGCAGGCCGAGGCTCTGGATCCCGAGCACCGCGCCGACCGTCACCAGGCTGACCGTGCTCACCGTGACCACGCGCAGGCCCGAGAGCAGGACCGGACCGGCCAGCGGGAACTCGACCCGCCAGAAGCGCGCCCAGCCGGAGTAGCCCATCGCGGTCGCCGACTGGCGGACGTCGTCCGACACCGCGCCCAGTGCGTCCGAGGTGGTGCGGACCATCAGCGCGACGCCGTAGAGGGTGAGGCCCGTGATCACGTTGGCGGTCGAGCGGAGCGGGATGCCCAGCAGGACCGGCAGCAGGATGAACATGGCCAGCGAGGGGATGGCGTAGAGCACGCCGAGCCCTGTCAGCAGGGTGCCGCGGCTCCAGCGGTAGCGGTTCGCGAACCAGCCGAACGGCAGCGAGACGAGGAAGCTGAGCAGGATCGGCGGGACCGACAGGGCCAGGTGCGCCAGCAGGTTCGCGACGATCGCGTCCGTGTTGTTGACGACCCAGTTCACGCGGCGGGGCCGTCCTGCGCGCGCAGCACTCCGGTCGGGCGCCCGTCGCCGTCGACCACGATGCGGGCGCCGTCGCGCTCCTCGATCCGGAGCGAGCGCTTGCCGCGGTCGGCACCGACGAAGCCGGCGACGAACTCGCTCGCGGGGTTCGCCAGGATCTCGGCGGGCGAGCCCTTCTGCGCGATCCGGCCGCCCTTCTCGAGGATGACGACCTGGTCGCCGAGGAGGAACGCCTCGTCGATGTCGTGGGTGACGAAGACCACGGTCTTGTCGAGCTCGTCCTGGAGCCGCAGGGTCTCGCGCTGCAGGTCGGCGCGCACGAGAGGGTCGACCGCGCCGAACGGCTCGTCCATCAGCAGGATGTTCGGGTCGACCGCGAGGCCGCGCGCCACGCCGACGCGCTGCTGCTGGCCGCCGGAGAGCTGGCTGGGGTACCGGGCGGCGAGCGCACGGTCCAGTCCGACCGTGTCCATCAGCTCGAGCGCGCGGGCGTGCGCCTGCTTCTTGGCGACCCCGTTCAGCCGCGGCACGGTCGCGATGTTGTCGATGACCTTGCGGTGCGGCAGCAGGCCGGAGTTCTGCATCACGTAGCCGATGCGGCGGCGGAGCGCGACGGCGGGCAGGGAGGAGATGTCCTCGCCGTCGATCTCGATGGTGCCGGAGGTCGGCTCGATCATCCGGTTGATCATGCGGAGGATCGTGGTCTTCCCGCAGCCCGAGGAGCCGACGAAGACGGTCGTCTGCCGGGAGGGCAGCACGAGCGAGAAGTCGTCGACCGCCCGCGTGCCGTCCGGGTACTGCTTGCTGACGTTGCGGAACTCGATCACGAGGCCGCCCGCCGTCCGGCGGTGTGCGCGCCGATCTGTCCCTGGTCCACGACTGTGCCCGCTCTCGCTCCGCGCGTCCGGCCGTTGCACGGCCCGCGGCCCCGAACGGGGCCAGGCGGCAAGGAAAACACCAATAGCAGCCGCCTGCCAACCCGGACCGCGAAGTGTTGCGGGATGTTCCGGGAGCGACTAGGGCCTTGACAGCCCGGGCGGGTCAGGACTCCTCGACGGCTCCGTAGTGCGAGGTCATGTAGTGGCGCAGCAGCGAGCGGCTCTCGTCGATGAAGCGCTGGTCGCCGTTGGGGTCGATGAGGAACGCGCGCGTGAGCAGCGCGTCCGCGACCTCGATGGTCACCTCGAGGCGGAAGGACAGCTGCGCGCCGCCCGGGAGGCCGTACTCGGACGCGAGGATCTCGGCGAAGCGGCGGGCGAAGAAGCCGGCCTCGAACGCCTCGCCCGCGACCTCGGGGGCGTGGATCGTGTCGACGAAGCGGATGGAGCGGAAGCCCGGCTCGTTGCGGTGCATCTCGCAGAAGGCGTCGATGGCGCAGTCGACCGCGCCCCACCAGTTGCCCGGGTGGGTGTCGCGGATCTCGGTGATGACGCGGCGGCGGAAGCGCTCGAGGGCCCGCTCGCGCAGCGCCTGGAGGACGGCGATGCGGTCCGGGAAGTAGCGGTAGACCGTGCCGATCGCGGCTCCCGCGCGCTCGGCGACCATCGCCGTGGTCAGGCGGTCGAAGCCGACCTCGTCGACGACGGCGGCCGCCGCGTCGAGCAGCGAGGCGAGACGGGCGGCGCTGCGCACCTGCACCGGCTCGTTGCGGACCTGGGACGATTCACCGAACGGTCGATCGACGAGGTTTCCAAGAGGCACGGCGGGCTCCTTCGGTCGTGGTTCCTACAATCGTACGCACGGCGACCGCCGGTCGGGGTCGTCTCATCGAAAGTCCCTCGTGTTTCGCGCCCCCGGAAGGGCGACGGCTCCGCGGGTCCGATCCACCCGGGAGAAACCATGTGCGGACGCTTCGTCCTCTCGCAGACCACCGCCGACCTGGTGGCGCTCTTCGACATCGACGAGCCGGGCGCCGACCTGCCGGAGCCGTCCTGGAACATCGCGCCGACCCAGCGGATCGCCGTCGTCGCGGAGTCGATGAAGGGGGTCGAGGAGGGCAGCCCGCCGCGGCGCCGGCTCGCCGGAGCCCGCTGGGGCCTGGTGCCCCGCTCCGCCGCCGACCCGTCCGCGGGGCCGCCGCTGTTCAACGCGCGGATCGAGTCCGTCGCCGAGAAGCCGTCGTTCCGCGAGTCCTACGCCTCCCGGCGCGCGATCGTGCCCGCCTCGGGCTGGTACGAGTGGCGGGTCGGCGCGGACGGGGCGAAGGCCCCCGTCTACGTCTCGCCGGGCGAGGGCTCGCTCCTCCTCTTCGCCGGTCTCTACGAGTGGTGGCGCTCGGCCCAGCCGGGCTCTCCGTGGCTGCTCTCGGCGACGGTCCTCACCCGCCCCTCCGTCGGGCCGCTCGCCGAGGTGCACGAGCGGATGCCCGTGCTGCTGCAGCCGGAGCTGATCGAGGACTGGCTGGACCCGGCCTCCCCCGGGGACGGCGAGCTGCTGCGCGCGGCCGCCGAGGGCGCGGCCGAGCTGGCCGAGGAGCTCGAGGTGCACGGCGTCGGTGCGGCCGTGGGCTCCGTCTCGGCGAACGGCCCCGAGCTGATCGAGCCGACCGGAGCCTGACGATCGCGTGAGAGCGCGATCCGCGGTCCGGCATCCGGTCTGACAGACTGGGCGGATGCCGCTGACGCCTGAGAGCAAGCCCCTGAGCGCGGGCAAGGCGGAGGTCATGCACCGCGCCGCCCGCCTCGAGGACCGACTCCACTCCTTCCGGATGAGGCGCGTGAAGCGCAAGGGCTACGTCCCGAGGGTCATCCCCTACACCGGCTACGGCTCGACGACGCAGCTGCGCGTCCTGGCCCGCGTCCTCTACACGCGGCCGACCCCTCCCGGAGTCGAGGAGGTCCGCCCCGTCGAGGGCGTGCGCGGCTGGCGGAGCTTCACCAGCGTCTTCGTGAGCGGGGCCGTCGTGACCGTCGAGGCCGACGGGCAGACCCACCGGGTGACGGCCGATCGCGGCGGAGTCGTCGACGCGGATCTCCCGATCACGCTCGAGCCCGGCTGGCACACCATCACCTTCTCGACCGCGGGCTCGAAGCCCGTCGAGGCGCCCGTGTTCATCGTGCGTCCGGAGGCGCGGCTGGGCGTCGTGTCGGACGTGGACGACACGGTGATGGTCACCGCGCTCCCCCGCCCCTTCGTCGCCGCCTGGAACACCTTCGTGCTCGACGAGCACGCCCGGATGCCCACGCCCGGCATGGCGGTCTTCCTCGACCGCTTCGCCCGGCAGTACGAGGGCTCCCCGGTCATCTACCTCTCCACCGGCGCGTGGAACGTCGCCCCGGCGCTCACCCGATTCCTCTCGCGGCACCTGTACCCGGCCGGAGCGCTCCTCCTGACCGACTGGGGCCCGACGCACGACCGCTGGTTCCGCAGCGGCAAGCAGCACAAGGAGATGAACCTCCGCCGACTCGCGGCCGAGTTCCCGGACGTGCGCTGGCTGCTGGTCGGCGACGACGGGCAGCACGACGAGGAGATCTACTCCGACTTCGCGGACGAGCACCCCGACAAGGTCGCGGCGATCGCGATCCGCCAGCTCTCCACCGGCGAGGCGGTGCTCGCGGGAGGCCGCTCCAAGGCCGAGGACCGCTCCCTGACCAGCGGCACGACCTGGGTCTTCGCGCCCGACGGCGCGGGCATCTCCGAGCAGCTGACGGAGCTCGGCATCCTCTGATCCCGCACCGGCTCCGGGAACGACGGAGCCGTCCGCTCCCCGGGGGGAGGGACGGCTCCGGTCGATCGGCTCGGACTACGCCTGGTGGGCGGCCTGCAGGTCGAGGGTGATGGTGACCTTCTCGCCGATGAGCACGCCACCGGTCTCGAGGGCCGCGTTGTAGGTCAGACCGAAGTCGGTGCGGTCGATGGTGGCCTTGGCGGTGAGGCCGGCCTTGTAGTTGCCGTAGGGGTCGGTGCCGAAGCCGCCGAACTCCACCTCGAAGGTGACGGGCTTGGTGGTGCCCTTGATGGTGAGCTCGCCGTCGACGAGGAAGTCGTCGCCGTTCGGGCGGACGGCGGTCGAAACGAAGTGGATCTCCGGGTACTGCTCGGCCTCGAAGAAGTCGCCGGTGCGGAGGTGGCCGTCGCGGTTGGGCTCGTTGGTGTTGACGGAGGCGACCTCGGCGGTGGCCTCGACCTTGGAGTCGAGCGGGTTCTCGCCGGTGGTGAACGTGGCGGTGAAGCGCTCGAACTTGCCCTTGACCTTGCTGATCATCAGGTGGCGGACGCTGAACGCGACCTCGCTGTGGGTGGGGTCGATGACCCAGGTGCCGGCCTTGTAGCCGGGGATGGTGACGGTGTCGGTCATGGTTTCTCCTCGAGTGTGACGGTCGTCGCGGGGAGAGCGTCCCCGTCCGATGTATGCAAGCGCATCGACGTCGACCAGTATTCCATGTAGCGACAACTATTTCATCCACGTTCCGTCGAAGGATCGGCGGACACCGCGTGAACACGGAGCGCCGCACCCCGGACGGGGGTCGGAGACGCTCCCCGAGCAGTCGTCAGCGGTCGGCGGGAGCCGGATTGCGGATGCCGAGGAGGGAGACGACGCCGCCGGCGACCAGGAGGGCGGAGGTCGCGACGGCGGCACGGGAGAAGCCCTCGACGTCGAGCGAGTCGCCGACCACGAGCGAGGTCGCGGCGATGGCGACCAGCCCGGCGATGCGCGAGACGGCGTTGTTCACGGCGGAGCCGACTCCGCTGTGCCCGTCCTCGACCGCGCCGAGGATCGTCGAGGTCAGCGGGGCGACCGTCACCGCGAGGCCGAAGCCGAAGAGGAGGATCCCCGGGAGCAGCTGCGTGGCGTAGTCGGCGCCCTCGTCGACGAAGGAGAGCAGGAGGAACCCGGCCGCGGCGATCAGCGGTCCGACGCCCATGAAGAGCCGCGGGCCGAACCGCGCCGACAACGACCCGGAGACCTGCGAGAGCAGGAGCAGCAGGATCGTCGGCGGGAGCGTCGCGAGCCCGGCCAGGGTCGCCGAGAAGCCCAGGGTCTGCTGCAGGAACAGGCCCAGCGCGAAGAAGCCGAAGGAGAGCGCGCCGTAGACGAACGCCGTCGAGACGTTGCCGACGGTGAAGTTCCGCGACGCGAAGAGCGACAGCGGCAGCATCGGATGCGCCGCGCGCCGCTCCCACACGACGAACGCGACGAGGGCGGCGACTCCCCCGATCAGGGCGGTCAGCACGAGCGGATGCTGGATCCCGAGCCGCTCCTGCTCGATCAGCGCGAACACCGGCCCTCCCAGGCCGATCACCCCGAGCACCGCGCCGACGCCGTCGATCGGCACCCGGGTCCCCGAGTCGACCGCGCCGAGCCTGCGCAGCAGGACCAGGGTCACCGCGATCGGCAGCAGGTTGAGCGCGAAGACGTACCGCCACGAGCCCGCGTCCACCAGCAGGCCGCCGAGCACGGGGCCGGCGATCGTCGCCGTGCCGGTCCAGGCCGTCCACGCGCCGATGGTCCGGGCCTGCGCGGCGCCGCGGACGGTCGCGATGATGAGGGCGAGCGAGCTGGGCACGAGGATCGCGCCGGCGGCGCCCTGGAGCATCCGCGCCACGATGAGGACCTCGGCGGTGGGGGCCAGCGCGCACAGCAGCGAGGTGACGCCGAAGCCGATCAGGCCGATGGTCATGCTGCGGGCCCGGCCGATGCGGTCGGCGAGCGAGCCGGCCACGAGGATCAGCGCGCCGAGCGTGATCAGGTACCCGTCGACCACCCACTGCTGCACCGCGAGCCCGCCGCCGAGCTCGCGGGTGATGGCGGGCAGGGCGACGTTGACGACGGTGCCGTCGAGGAAGGCGACGAAGGAGGCGAGGACGGCCACCACGAGCACCGCGCGGCGGCGCGTCTCGGCGGGGTCGGCGGAGGCGGTCATGCTCGGGCTCTGGTCACCCGCTCACCGTACCGGCGGCCGCCGCTCCCGGGGCCGGGAGGGCGGGCATCCGGGCCCCCGAGCGCGGCCGCACGACGGATCCAGACTCGTCGCCTACTCTCGTAGCCATGTCTGCGCAAGGAACCGCCCGCGGCGGCGTGCTCGCCCGGGTCCTCGGGATCGTCGGAGCCAGCCTCGCCGGGGGCCTGCTGATCACGGTCGGGGTCACTCCCGCCCTCGCCGTCACCGGTCTCGCCGAGAACAACCCGATCGGGCTGTTCGAGACGGTGCCGGAGTACCTCGAGCTCGGCCAGCTGGCCCAGAAGACCGAGATCTACGCCAAGCGCACCGACGGCTCGGACGAGCTACTCGCCTCCTTCTACGCGCAGAACCGCGAGGAGGTGGCCTTCGACCAGGTCAGCCAGTCCGTGAAGGACGCGGCGGTCTCGACCGAGGATCCGCGCTTCTACGATCACGGCGGCGTCGACCTGCAGGGCACGATCCGCGCGGTGCTCAGCAACATCGTCGGCGGGGACCTCCAGGGCGGATCCTCCATCACTCAGCAGTACGTCAAGAACGTCCTCGTGCAGAAGGCGGAGTCGCTGAGCGCGACCGACGAGGCGGCCTCCGAGGCCGCCTACGAGGAGGCGACCGCGACCACTCCGAGCCGCAAGCTCAAGGAGATGAAGCTCGCCGTCGACCTCGAGAAGAAGTACAGCAAGGACGACATCCTCCTCGGCTACCTCAACATCGCCGGCTTCGGCGGCCAGGTCTACGGCATCCAGGCGGCGGCCGAATACTACTTCTCGACCAGCGCGGCCGACCTGAGCCTCGCGCAGGCCGCGAGCCTGATCGCCACGGTCAACAACCCCAACGGCCTCAGGATCGACCAGCCCGAGAACATCCCGGACAACAAGATCCGCCGCGACTACGTCCTCGACCAGATGCTCAAGGAGGGAAAGATCTCACAGGCCGACCACGACGCCGCCGTCGCCGAGGAGGTCGTCCCCGCGATCACGCAGACGCCCACCGGCTGCCAGACCGCCGGCAACGCGGCCTTCTTCTGCGACTACATCACCCGTGTCGTCCAGAACGACCCGGCGTTCGGCGACGACGCGGACACCCGCCTCGCGAACTTCCAGCGCGGCGGCTACAAGATCTACACGACGCTCGACCGCGACCTGCAGGACACCGCGGCCAACGCGACGAACAACGCCGTCCCCAAGGTCCCCACCCTCGACACCAACATCGGCAGCGCGACCGTCTCGATGGAGGTCGGCACCGGCCGGATCCTGGCGATGGTGCAGAACAAGGACTACGACGCGGCCGGCGCCGTCAACGGCGCGAACTTCTCCGCCGTCAACTTCAACACCGACACGGCCTACGGCGGCTCCGCCGGGTTCCAGGTCGGATCGACCTACAAGGTGTTCACGCTCGCGCAGTGGCTCGCGAGCGGACGCACCCTGAACGAGACGATCAACGGCCGCGAGCGCACCTTCTCGGGCTTCCCCGCCAGCTGCGCCCCGGGCGGCGAGCTCGACACCTCGTACGAGGTCAACAACGACGACAGCGAGAACGGGAGCTACAGCGTGCTGACCGGCACGATGCAGTCGATCAACACCGTCTACGTCTCGATGGCGCAGCAGCTCGACCTCTGCGCGATCCGCGACCGCGCGGTCGGCTTCGGCGTGAAGGCGGCCGACGGCGGCGAGGTCGACTACAAGCCGTCCGCCATCCTCGGCTCGGACACGCTCATCTCCCCCCTCTCGATGGTCACCGCCTTCGCCGGCTTCGCCAACAACGGCACCGCCTGCTCCGCGATCGCCATCGACTCGATCACCGACGCGACCGGCGCCGCCGTCCAGCCGCCGACCTCCACCTGCAACCAGGCCCTCAGCCCCGAGCTGACGGCGGTCGCGAACTACGCCCTGCAGCGCGTCGTCACCGGCGGCACGGCCGCCCAGTCCGACCCGGACGACGGCATCGAGCACATCGGCAAGACGGGCACCACCGACAACGCGGAGTCGACCTGGATGGACGGGGCGAGCTCGCGCGTCGCGACCGTGGTCTGGGTGGGCAACATCGACGGCCACACCTCGATGCGCGAGGTCCGCTTCCCGAACTCGGAGCTCGAGAGCCGCCCGTACGCCTCCAACATCCGCCACTACATCTGGAACTCGGTGATGACCCGCGCCGACCAGAAGTACGGCGGAGACGACTTCGAGGAGCCCAGCAGCGCCCTGCTGAACGGCCGTCAGATCGCCGTGCCGACCGTCTCCGGCCGCTCGGTCGACGACGCCACGGAGGCGCTGGAGGACCTCGGATTCGACGTCGAGGAGGGGGCGACCATCGACTCGTCGCTCCCCGCCGGCGTGGTGGCGGGCACCGACCCGGCCGCCGGCACGACCGTCGCGCGCTACTCCGACATCGCCCTGCTGATCAGCAACGGCTCGCAGGTCCCGGCTCCCGCCACCCAGGCTCCGGCTCCGGCTCCGACCGGCACGGGAGTCCCCGCGTCCGAGGCTCCCCCGGCGACGCCCACGGCGACCCCGACAGCGACAGCCACGGCGACTCCGACGGCGGAGGTCGAGGAGTGAGCTTCGACGCGGACTTCCTCGGCGTCCCCGCGGCGGCGCCGCGCCTGAGGGTCGAGCGCCCGGTGCGGCTCCTGCCGTACACGCACTTCGAGGTGCTGCTGGATCCGGAGCGGCGCCTGGCCGTCTCGACGGCCGTGAACATCGACGGCGCGCGCCTGGTCGAGCTCGGCCGCGGCGACGACTGGCACCTCGACGACCGCATCCCCGCCTCCGAGCAGACCGGGCCGGACGTGTACGCCCGCAACGACCTCGACCGCGGGCACCTCGTCCGCCGCCGCGACCCCGTCTGGGGCGACCGGGACGAGGCCGCCGCGGCCAACCGCGACAGCTTCTGCTACACGAACGCCGCGCCCCAGGCGAGCGGCTTCAACCAGTCGCAGGAGCTGTGGCTCGGGCTCGAGACGCTGGTGCTCGAGTACGCGCAGACCTGGCGCACGCGCCTGAGCGTCTTCACCGGGCCCGTGCTCGCGGACGACGACCCGGTCTACCGCGGTACGGGCATCCCCCGCCGCTTCTGGAAGATCGCGGCCTGGAGCCCGGACGGATCGACGCTCGCGACGAGCGCGTACCTGCTCGACCAGAGCGAGCTCGTGGAGCGGGTGCGCGAGGGCCTGGTGCCGCTCGGCGGCTTCAGGACGTTCCAGCTGCCGGTCGCCGCGATCGGCGAGCTGACAGGCCTCGACGTGGACCTCCTCGCCGGGGCCGACGTGCTCGGCTCGGCAGGACTCCGGCCGGAGCCGTGGCGCGAGATCGTCGAGCCGTCCGACGTGGCGAGCGGCCTCCTCCCCCGCTGAGGCTCCGCCGGGGGCAGGATGGGCGGATGAGCACCCCCGTCCTGGTCGAGATCACCTCCGGCGCCGTCGTCCTCCGCGACCCGGAGGGTCCGCTCGTCCGCGTCGACGAGGCGGGCTACCTCCGCGGCGACGGGGTCTTCGAGACCGTCGCGGTCCTCGACGGACGTCCCCGCGCGCTCGGCGAGCACCTCGAGCGGCTGGCCGGATCGGCCCGGGCCGTCGGGCTGACGATCCCGGAGGCGCCCCTCTGGTCCCGAGCGGTCGACCTCGCCGTGGCGGAGCACGACCGAGTCGACGACCTGACGGTCCGATTCATCGCCGCCCACGGGTCGGGCGACTCCGCCCGGTGCACCGTGCGCGCGGCTCCGACTCCTGACTCGAGGGCGCTCCGGGAGAAGGGCGCGGCCGTCGTCGTGCTGGACCGCGGGTACGCGAGCGGTCCGCTCGCGCCGTGGCTGCTCCCGGGCGTCAAGACCACCTCAGGCGCCGTCACCCGGGCGGCGCTGCGCGAGGCGGCATCCCGGGGCGCGGACGACGTGGTCTGGCGCACGAGCGACGGGCTGCTCCTCGAGGGAGCGACGTCGAGCCTGGTGCTCCTCGGCGACGGGGTGCTCGCGACGCCGCTCTCGGGCAGCGTGCTCGCCGGCACGACGGTCGAGCGGGTCCTCGCGCTGGGCGAGCGCCGCGGGCTCGCGTCGTCGCGCCGCGAGCTGCCGGTCTCGGCGCTCACCGGTGCCGATGCGGCGTGGCTGGTGTCGAGCACCCGGCGGGCGATCCCCGTCCGCTCGGTCGACGGCGCACCGCTCGCGATCGACGCCGGCCTGACGGTGGCGTTCGAGGCGGGGCTGCTCGCCGGCTGACCGCGTCCGCGGCTCGGACTCCCTGCGCCTCAGGCCGCTTCGGCCAGCGCGCGGGACGTGTGCGGGCCGACGCCGGCCTCCTCCGCGTCGCCGAGATCGGCGAGCGTGTCGACGTCCAGCCTCAGCGTCGACGAGCCGGGCAGCACGACGACGGCGCAGCCCGCGGCGCGGTGCCGGGCCAGAGAGCCCGGGCCGAACGCCGGAGCGACGAGGGCTCCGGCCGCCAGCAGGAGCGCCGTGGTGCCGCTCCCCTCGCGGTCCGGGACGACGGCCGGGAGCGACCGCGTCGCGAGCGCCTCGGAGAGGTCCGACGGCAGCAGGGCGGGCAGGTCCCCGGTCAGCACGATCACCGGGGCGCCCGGCCGGCGGTGCAGGGCGGCCTCGGCTCCCCCGGACACGGCGGCGTCGAGGGTCCCCGGGTCGGGCACCACCACCAGCTGCGGATGCTCCGCCCGTGCGCGGTCGGCCGCACCGGCGTCGGAGGTGACCAGGAGAAGGCTCGCCACCGGCTCCGCAGCGGCCACGGCGGCGAGCGTGTCCAGGAGGAACGCCTCGGCCAGCGCCGCGCGGCCCGGCACGTCGAGGCGCGTCTTCGAGCCACCGCGGCCCTTGAACACGACGACCGCGCTCCAGCCGGTCACCCGCGCTCCTCGCGCGAGGCGGCTCCGGCCGCGAAGCCCTCGGCGAAGGCCTCGTCGGCGCCGAGGCGGAACATGTCGTCGGGGCCCGTGCGGGTCAGCGTGCGGGCGCCCGGGCTCTCGACCCCCGTCACCAGGCGGGCGAGCCCGCGGACGACGGCGACGGGACGGCCGCTCGCCTTGCCCTTCACCAGGTCGCCGAGTGCGGCGATCTCGTCCGCCACGGCCGGCATGGTCACTCCCAGCGTGCGCCCCAGGGCGTCGACCCCGCCGCGGAGGTCGTCGATCACGAGGACGCCGGCAGCCCCGATGGCCGCGTCGGTCTGCCCGACGCGCCAGGCGCGGCCCAGGGTGTCGCTGACGAGCACGCCCACCTCCACGCCGAGCCGCTCCCGGAGGCCCGCGCAGAGGGCCCGCGCCGAGGCGTCCGGGTCGACGGGGAGGAGGAGGACCGTCCCCTCCGCGACGTTGCTGGCGTCGACTCCGGCCGCCGCCTGCACGATCCCGAGGCGGTTCTCCACGATGCGGGTGACGCCGGAGCCGTGCGCCCGGGTGGCGACGACGCGGACGGTCTCGGCCGTGATCGCGTCCTCGCGGTCGGTCGCGGCGACGACGCGCCCCTCCGCCTTCGAGATGATCTTGCTCGTGACCACGAGGATGTCGCCGTCCGCGGGCCGGTCCTCCTCGGCGGCGGCGGCGACGGCCGCGAGGATCAGCTCGAGCAGGTCGTCACCGGGAGTCACCTCCGGGATGCCGTCGAGGGCCCAGGCCTGCACGCGCGTCTCGCTCACCGGTCCATTCTCCCGGCTGCCGCGGGCGCACGGGTCCACGGCCCGAGATCACCCGAGTGGACGATCGGCGGCGCCTCAGCCGGCGGCGAGGTACGCGGCGACCGCGGGCGGCACGTAGGGGGCGACGTCGCCGCCGAGGGAGGAGACCTGCCGCACCAGCGAGCTCGACACATGGGCGTGCGCGGGATCGGGCAGGAGGAACACCGTCTCGACGTGCGCGAGGTTGCGGTTCACGATCGCCATGGGGGTCTCGTAGGCCACGTCGACCTGCGAGCGGATGCCCTTCACCAGGATGCTCGCGCCGACGTCGGTGCAGTAGTCGACGAGCAGGCCCATGCTCCACGAGGCGACGACGATCCGCCCCTCGACCCCCGCCTCCGCGATCGACTGCTCGATGAGCGAGACGCGCTGGGCGATCGGCAGCAGCGCCGTCTTGGCGGGGTTGTGCACCACCACGACGTGCAGCTCGTCGACCAGGCGCGCGGCCCGCTCGATCACGTCGAGATGACCGAGGGTCACGGGGTCGAAGGAGCCGGGGACGACGGCGATGCGGGCCATGCCGACAGAGTAGCGGGCGGGCACCGCCTAGCTCTTGGCGAGGAACTCCCGGTCGCGGTCCTGCACGCGGCGCTCGAGCGCGGCACGGAGCCGGTCGTGCGCGGCGAGCGACGGATCCTCCGCGAGGAGCCGCTCGGCCAGCGCCCGCGCCTCCACGATCACGTCCGCGTCCTGCACCACCCGCAGCAGGCGGAGCGACGAGCGCCCGCCGGACTGCGAGTCGCCCAGCACGTCGCCCTCGCGGCGCAGCTCCAGGTCGACCTCGGCCAGCGCGAAGCCGTCGAGCGTCGCGGCGACCGCCTCCACACGCTCGCGCGCGACCGTCCCCGCCTCCGCCGCCGTCACGAACAGGCACACCCCCGCGACGCCGCCGCGCCCGATGCGCCCGCGGAGCTGGTGCAGCTGGGAGACCCCGAACCGCTCCGCGTCGAGCACGACCATCATCGAGGCGTTCGGCACGTCCACGCCGACCTCGATGACCGTCGTCGACACCAGGACGTCGATCTCCCCCGCGGCGAAGGAGCGCATCACGGCGTCCTTCTCCTCCGTCGTCATCCGCCCGTGCAGCGCGGCCGACCGCCGCTTCCCGAGCAGCGGATGCGCGCGCACGCCCTCCAGCGTCGCCGCGACGGTCGTGAGCGGCGCGGCGGCGTCCTCCTCGGGCGGCTGCGCGCCCTCGGCGGGCTCCCCCGGCTCGATCGCCGGGCAGACGAGGTAGACCTGGTGCCCCGAGCGGATCTCCTCCTCGGCGCGCTCCCAGGCCCGCGCGATCCACGCGGGGTGGTCGGCGAGCGGGACCACGTGGCTCGTGATGCCGGGGCGCCCGGCGGGCAGCTCGCGGATGGTCGAGGTGTCGAGATCGCCGAAGACCGTCATGGCGACGGTCCGCGGGATGGGCGTGGCCGTCAGCACCAGCACGTGCGGCGGGGTGGCGCCCTTCCGGCGCAGGGCGTCCCGCTGGTCCACGCCGAAGCGGTGCTGCTCGTCGATCACGACGAGGCCCAGGTCGTAGAAGGAGACCGCGTCGCCGAGGAGGGCGTGCGTGCCGACGACGATCTTCGCCGTGCCCGAGACGATCCGGAGGAGGGCCGCACGGCGCTGCGCCGCCCCCAGCCCGCCGGTGAGGAGGGTCGGCACCAGCTCGGCCGCGAGCTCCGGGCCGAGGGTCCTCGCGATCGAGCGGAGGTGCTGCCCCGCGAGCACCTCTGTGGGAGCGAGCAGAGCCGCCTGCCCGCCGCTCTCGGCCGTGGCGAGCATCGCCCGGAGCGCGACGAGGGTCTTGCCGGAGCCGACCTCGCCCTGCACCAGCCGGGTCATCGGGCTCTCGGCGGCCAGATCGGCGGCGATCTCGTGCCCCACCGCGGTCTGGTCGCCGGTGAGGGCGAAGGGCAGCGCGGCGTCGAAGCGCTCGAGCAGCCCGCCGGGGCCGGGCACGCGGGCGGTCGCGGGGCTGCTGCGCGCCGAGGCCCGGCGCTCGAGCAGGGCGAGCTGCAGGAGGAACGCCTCGTGGAAGCGCAGCGTCTCGCGCGCCTGCGCCTCCTCGCCCTCCCGCTGCGGGCGGTGGATCAGCTCCAGCGCCTCGCCGAGGCCCAGCAGCGAGCGGCCGGCGCGCACCTGCTCGGGCATCGGGTCGGGCACGTCGCGCAGGCCGTCCAGCAGCACGCCGATCGCGGCCTGGAGCTGCCAGCTCGAGATCGCGCTGGTCGCCGGGTAGATCGGGATCGGCCGCTCGGCCCAGTCCTTCGCGAGCTCACCGCCTCCCGTCTCCGTCGCGGCGGCCTCCTCGTCGTCGAACAGGCGGTAGTCGGGATGCGTGAGCTGCGGGGTGTCGCGGAACATCGAGACCGTGCCCGCGAAGATCCCGCGCACGCCGCGGTGGAGCTTCGCCGCGCGCCAGGGCTGTCCGAAGAACGTCAGCGAGAGCGTGCCCGAGCCGTCCGAGATGACGACCTCGAGCAGGGTGCCGCGCCGGTTGCGCATCGGCCGCTCGCGCACCTCGCGCACCTCCGCCACGATCGTCACGCTCTCTCCCACGGGGAGGCGCGAGAGCGCCGTCAGCTCGCCCCGCTTCGCGTAGCGGCGCGGGTAGTGGCCCAGGAGCTCGCCGACCGTGCGGTACCCGAAGGCCTTCTCGACCGCACTCGCCGTGCGCGGCCCGATCAGCGGCGCGAGCGAGGCGTCGAGGGGGTCCGGGATCACCTAGCGATCATAGGTCGGACCTCGGACGCGCGAGCCGGGCGACCGGGTCCAGCGCCGAGCGGGGCACGACCGACGCGAGCACCCGACGACCGGCACCCGCGGAGCCGCGGAGCGCGGCGGCCACGGCGGTCGCGTCGTCCCACGCCTCCGACTCGCTCCCGGACGGCGAGTAGCGCCGGCGCTCGACGCGCTCCCGGAGCCCCTGCAGACGTGCCGCCGCTCCGGGGTCGAGGGCGGGAGCCATGCGGGCCTCCTGCGCGCGCGGCGACTCCGTGTCCTCCACGGGGACGCCCAGGTCGCGGGCGGTCGCCAGCAGCTCGGCCCACGCGGCCTCGACGGAGCCGGAGCGCGCGGACCGGCGCCGCAGCACGCGCTGGACGGCGCGCATCAGCCAGGGGACGAGCACGAGCAGCAGGAGCAGCACCCAGAGCGTCGCCGCGGGAGCCGCCGTGGTGCTCGAGGCGCCGACGGCACCGGGGGTCGGCGTCGCCGACGCGGCCGTCGGAGTGGGCGTCGCGGCGGGAGCGCTGGTCGCACCGGGCGCGGTGGTCGCGGTCGAGCCCGGGGCGGTGGGGCCCGAGGACGCCGTCGCGCTCGGCAGGGTGTACGAGGCCGGAGCGCCGCGGCTGGGCGTCGGCTCGAAGGGCAGCCAGCCGACCCCCTCGAAGTACAGCTCCGGCCAGGCGTGCAGGTCGGAGGAGAGGACGCGGTAGGTGGTCAGGTCGCTGCCGCCGGAGGGCACGACGGAGCCGGGCTGGTAGCCGATGGCGAGCCGCGACGGGATCCCGAGCTCGCGCGCCATCACCGCCATCGCCGAGGCGAAGTGGACGCAGTAGCCCTCCTTCGTCGTCAGGAACGCCGAGAGCACGCCGACTCCGTCGCCGTCGTAGCCCTCCTCCGCGGGGGTGTCCTCGGAGTAGCGGAACTCGGACGAGCGGAAGTACGTCTGCAGCGCGCGCGCCCGGTCGTAGGCGGTCGGAGCCTCGGCCGTGACCTCCTCGGCGGTGGTGCCGACGATCTCGGGCACGTCGTCGGGGAGCGAGAGGTACCGGTCGACGCCGGACGGCGCGGGAGCGGCGAGCAGCTGCTGCGGGTCGGGCTCGAGCCGCAGCGCCTGCACCTGGTAGTCGTCTCCGGAGCGGGTCGTCGCGTCGCCGCGGATCGAGCCGTCCTGCACGTCCTGGAGCCAGCCGTCGCCGACGCCCGTCAGCGACGAGACCGGATACGGCACGGGGAGCCACTGGCTCCGCAGCGTCTCCACCGAGACGTCGACCTCCTCCGCCTCGCGCGGCACGCTCTCGGAGAGCCCCTCGGGCGCGATCGGCGCGTCGATCGGAGCGGTCTGCTCCGTCTCGCTCGGCGCCCAGTCGTCGCCGTCGAAGTCCGAGACGGTCAGCACGCGGAGGTAGACGGGCAGGTCGGAGTCGGTGGCGTAGCGCAGCACGGTCACGGGGTTCGGGCGGCGCAGGTCCGCGCCGAGAGCGACCACCGGGTCGATCGCGCCGTTGAAGAGGCTGCCGGAGACGCCCGAGGGGGCGGTAGTGCGCGCGTAGCCTGCCGCCGAGCCGGCGACGACTCCCGCGCCCAGGACGACGACGGTCACGGCCGCGAAGGCGGGCAGCACGGCCGAGGCCGCGCTCGGGCCGCTCGGGCGGCGGGGGGCGGCCGTGGCGGCGAGCACGCCCGCGTAGGCGAGCGCGGTGACGACGAGGCTCGCCCAGGACACCTCGGAGGGGTCCACGATCGCCGGCACCGCGAGCAGCGCCGCGGGGAACAGACCGGCCAGGGCGGGGAGGCGGACGGAGAAGGCGAACAGGTCGGCCGCCCAGGCGAGCACGACCACCCCGCCGATCAGGAGGAACGAGATGCCGTCGTCGGCGACCGCCGGAAGCCCCTGCTGCGCGATGGACTGGAAGCCGCCCTGCGCGAGCGCCTCCGCCTGCGCGACGGCGCCGGGTGTGGGGACCACGAACAGCAGGGCCCGACCGGGCACGAACATCGCGGTCAGCACGCCGACCATCGTCAGCGTGCCGAGGATCGGCGGGACGACGGGGTGCACGCGCAGAGCCCGGGCGGCGGCCGGGACGCCGAGCACCACGGCGACCGCGCTCGCGAGGAGCACCAGCCAGTCGACGCCGACGAGGAGCCGCCCGATCCCGGCGGCGGCGGCGGTGATCGCGAGGAAGAGCAGACCGCTCAGAGGAGCCGACCCGGCGCGCGGATCGCTCTCGACGCGGCGGCTCACGCCACCACCCGCAGGGCGAGGGCCTGCGCCCACGCCTCCTCGACGGAGGCGCTCGGGTCGACGGACACCGCGTACCAGCCGAGCGAGGCGAGAGCCGCCTCCTCCTCAGCGGTGCCGGCGACGACGAAGGCGATCGCGGGGCGCGACTGCGCGGCCAGGGAGCCGAGGGCGTCGAGGTCCGACTCGAGGAGTCGCGTGAGCACGGCGAAGACCGGTCGCACTCCCCCGGTGTCGCGCATGTCGGCCGAGATCCGGGTCACCGCGTCGACCGAGTCGCGCGAGGGCGCCAGCTCGGCGAGGCGCAGCAGCACGTCGTGCGCCACCTCGCGCTCGTCCTCCGAGTGCTCCGGCTCGCCGTCCGCACCCGTCTCGACGAGGTGGGTCTCGAAGCCGCGGTCGAGCAGGTGCACGGCGAGGGAGGCCGTCATCGACACCGCCCAGTCGAGCCGATCGTCGCCGCGCCGCTCGAGCACGCGCTCGGCCCGGGTCTCGAGGAGGATCCACGCGTGCGGATCGGTGTTCTGCTCGTCCTGGCGGACCATGAGCTCACCGGAGCGGGCGCTCGCCCGCCAGTGCACCCGGCGCATGGCGTCCCCCGGGCGGTAGTCGCGCGGGATCACGTCGTCCGTGCCGGCGCCGGCCGTCGCGTGCGCGACCGGGCTCGATCCGCCTGCTCCGTGCGCGTCCAGGACGTCGCTCTGGAGGGGCACGACCCGCGGAGTCACGACGAACGGCTGCGCAGCCCCCACGACGCTCTCGCGGAGCGCGAGCCCGAGGCCGTCGCCGCGCACCAGGCGCAGCGGGCCGATGCGGTGGATCCCGCGCCGCTCGGCGGGCAGACGGTAGCGGGCGCGCACGCGGCCGCCCGACGGGACGCCCGGCAGCCCGAAGACGCCCTCGGCGACCGGCCGGCCGACGACGACCCCGCGCTCCACGCGCTCGAGCCGGTCGTGGGCGCGGGCCCCGCTGCGGACGGCGCGGCCGCGGTTCTCGAGCAGCACGTCGACCTCCACCACGTCGCCGGCCGCGACGGTCTGAGGAGCGAAGCGGCGCTGCACCCGGAACGACGCCGGCGCCAGGAGCAGGGAGACGAGCGCGCCCAGGGGCAGGCCCAGCAGCACCAGGCCGACGAACAGCAGCTCGCGGAACTCCGACAGCGGCGCGATCACCACTCCCGCGACGCCCAGCAGAACGAGCGCCCAGCCGCGCAGCGTCAGCGCGACCCCGCGGAGCGCGGGCAGACCGCCGAGACGGGACGACGGCGTCTCGGCCGGGCGGGCCTCAGTCGCCACGGTTGCCGAAGGGGACGGGGGTGGCCGCGACGATGCGCTGCACGATCTCGGTGACCGAGTGCGAGGATCCGGCGCCGGAGCGGCCGGGGAGGCGCGTGGCGGGCAGGAGGCGGTGGCCGAGCACCGGGACGGCGAGCGCGTCCACGTCGTCCGGCACCACGAAGTCGCGGTCGCTGAGGGCGGCGAGCGCCTTCGCGGCGGCGATCAGCTGGAGCGTGGCTCGCGGGCTCCCCCCGAGCCGCAGCTCGGGGTCCACCCGCGTGGCCTGCATGATCGCCACCACGTACTCCTGCACGGGCGGTGCCACGTACACGGAGCGCACGTAGGCCATCATCCGCTCGAGCTCGGCGAGGCCCACGACGGGCCGCAGCTCCTCGAGCGGGCTGGCCGAGTCGCGGGTGCGGATCATCTCGAGCTCGGCGCGCTCATCGGGGTAGCCGAGCGAGAGGCGGGCCATGAAGCGGTCGCGCTGGGCCTCGGGCAGCGAGTAGGTGCCCTCCATCTCGACCGGGTTCTGCGTCGCGATCACGGCGAAGGGGCGCGGGAGGAGGTGGGTGGTGCCGTCGACCGAGACCTGGCGCTCCTCCATGCACTCCAGCAGCGCCGACTGCGTCTTGGGCGAGGCCCGGTTGATCTCGTCGCCGATCAGGATGTTCGCGAAGACCGGGCCCGGCTTGAACTCGAAGTCGCGGGTCGCCTGGTTGTAGACCGAGACCCCCGTGACGTCGGAGGGGAGCAGGTCGGGCGTGAACTGGATGCGCGCGACGCTGCCGCCAACCGAGGCCGCCAGCGACTTCGCCAGGACCGTCTTGCCGGTGCCGGGGACGTCCTCCATCAGGAGGTGCCCACCGGCGAGGAACACCGTCAGCGCCATCGAGACCTCGGCCGATTTGCCGTCGATCACGCTGGTGAGGTTCCCGAGGACGGCGCCGCAGTGCGCCGTGAACTCCTCGCGGGTCAGCGGCGTCTCGGGTGCCGCTCGGCGGCCGACAGCGGAGCGGGTGTCTTCGAGCGACGTCATAGCTACGGATTCTCGCAGTCCTGACGGGAAAAGGGTCCAGGTTCCGCGAGTTCGCAGTGTGCCGCCAGGCGGGAGCGCGCAGCGGCCGCCGGACGCCGCGGGCAGGGGTGCCGCCCTATGCTCGGTCCGGTGACCAGGATCATCGCCGGATTCGCCGGCTCGCTCACCCTCCGGGTCCCGCGCGCGGGCACCCGCCCCACCAGCGACCGCGTGCGCGAGGCCGTCTTCTCGGCCCTCGAGGCCCGGGACGCCCTCGACGGCGCGACGGTGGTCGACCTCTACGCGGGCTCCGGCGCCCTCGGGCTCGAGTCGGCCAGCCGCGGAGCGAGCGCGGTCGTCCTGGTCGAGCGCGACCCGAAGGCCGCGCGGACCGCGGGCGAGAACGCACGGGCGATCGCGACCGCGGCTGCCAAGAACAAGCGGCCCGCCCCGCGGATCGAGGTGGTGACCGGCTCGGTCCGCTCCTTCCTCGACGGCTCCCCGGCCCTCAACACGGACACGGTGTTCCTCGACCCGCCCTACGACCTCGGCGAGGACGATCTGGCCGCCGACCTCGCCGGCGTGCTGCCACTGCTGCGCGAGGACGCGGTGGTCGTCGTGGAGCGGAGCTCCCGCAGCCCGGAGCCGCGCTGGCCCGCAGGCCTGGAGCGGGAGAGGAGGAAGGACTACGGCGAGACCACGATCTGGTGGGCGTCGCCGGCTTCCTCCGCGGCCGGCTGACCGGCCTCAGCCCGCCGCGCCGTCCCAGCCGAGGTACGGGTCCCAGCCCCCGCGCCCCTCGAGCGCGACCCCGCCCAGGCGCACCTCCGGGTCCCCCTCGCGGACGACCCCGAGCGGGACGAAGCCCTCCGGCAGCGCCGCGGCGGGCGGGAAGCACGCGAGCATCGCGTGGTCCTCGCCGCCTCCCAGCACCAGCGCCCTCGCCAGGTCGAGGTCCACGCCCTCCACTCCCGTGAGCCCGCGCGCGTGCACGTCGACCGCCGCGGGATCGAGGTCGATCGCCACTCCGCTCGCACGCGCCATCCGACGGGCGTCGAGCACCACGCCGTCCGAGACGTCCATCATCGCGGTGGCGGTTCCGCCCGCGGCCTCGCCCGCGGAGATCGGCGCGGTCGGGCGCAGCTGCGCCTCGAGGAGGGACGGATGCCGCTCGCGGAGCCGGGCGGCGAGGTCGGCCGACGGCTCCCCGTCCCGCCGCGCCTGCTCGAACAGCAGGCGCAGCCCGAGCCCCGCTCGTCCCAGCGGGCCGGCCACGGCGAGCACGTGCCCCGGCCTCGCACCGCTGCGGAGCACCGGCGGTCGTCCGTCGAGCGAGCCGAACGCCGTGATCGAGAGCGTCAGCGTCGCGGAGGCGGACAGGTCCCCCCCGACGACTCCGCAACCCGGCGCCATCGCGGCGCAGCCGGCGGCGAGCCCGCCCGCGATCCCCTCCAGCACGTCGACGCCGAGCGACTGGGGCGCCGCGAGCGCGACGACGAGCCCGGTGGGACGGGCCCCCATCGCCGCGACGTCGGCGAGGTTCGAGGCCGCCGCCTTCCAGCCCAGGTCCGCCGGGCTCGACCAGGCCAGCCGGAAGTCGGGGCCGTGCACCATCATGTCCGTGGTCACCACGAAGCGGCCGTCGGGAGCGCGCAGCACCGCGCAGTCGTCGCCGGGCCCGACCAGGGTCTCCGCGCCCGGGCCGCCGAGCCGGGCCAGCACCCTCGCGAGCACCTCGCCCTCGCTGAGCTCGGCCGGGGTGGGACTCCGATCCTCTGCCATGGTTCACACGCTAGCGTTGACGGCGATGTCCTCCCGCCGACTCCGCTCCCCCCTCCTCGCCGCCGCCGCCGTCCTGCTGCTCTCGGGCTGCTCGGCCAGCGTCGCCCTCGAGCCCGCCGCCGATGCGACGAGCACCGGCTGCGCGGAGGTCTCGGTGCGCCTGCCCGATGTGGTCGCGGAGCAGCCCGAGCGCGAGACGAACGCTCAGGGCACCGCCGCCTGGGGCACCCCGGCCGCCGTCATCCTCCACTGCGGAGTCGAGGTGCCCGGCCCGACGACGGACCTCTGCGTGAACGTCAGCGGAGTCGACTGGATCATCGACGAGACGCAGAAGGACGAGGACATCTACACGCTGACCACCTACGGGCGCGATCCCGCGGTGGAGATCACCGTCGACCAGAGCCGCGCGTCCGGATCCTCCGCCGCGCTCGACCTCGCGAACGCCGTCTCCTACGTCCCGCAGACGCGCGAGTGCACCGACGTCTCGGACGCCGACACCCTCGATCCGACGGACACGCCCACCGGCTGAGTCTCAGCGGTCAGACGCCGAGGGCTCGACTCGCTGCGGTGAGCGCACCATCGGAGGTCGCCCCCAGCTCGCGCGCGCGGGACGCGAACACGGCGGCCGCGGCCTGCAGCTCGCGCTCCAGCGCGTCCACGCCTCCCGCGACGACCGTGCCCGCCCGGCCGCGCGTCTCGACCAGGCCCGCCGACTCCAGCTCCCGGTAGGAGCGGGCGACCGTCCCCGCGGCGACGCCCAGCGTCTCGGCCAGCGCGCGCACCGGCGGCAGCCGCGTGCCGACCGGCAGCTCGCCCGCCGCGATCAGAGTGGTGATCTGCTCGCGGATCTGCTCGAAGGGCGCCGCGGCCGCGCCCGCCTCGACGCGGAGCGCGAGCGCCGGCGTCATCGGGCGGCGACCGGGACGCGGCCGAGCGCCGAGTCGAGCAGCTCGCTGATCAGGTCCGGGTAGTCCACGCCGCTCGCGCCCCACATGCGCGGGAACATCGAGACCGGCGTGAAGCCGGGCATGGTGTTGATCTCGTTGACGACGAAGCCGTCGGCGGTGAGGAAGAAGTCGACCCGGGCGAGGCCCTCGGCTCCGATCGCGTCGAAGGCGCGGATCGCGAGGGACCGCATCTCGGAGAGCTCGCCGTCCGTGAGGTCGGCCGGGCAGACCAGCTCGATGCCGGACGCACCGAGGTACTTCGCCTCGAAGTCGTAGAAGCCGCGGCCGGAGACGACCACCTCGCCGGCGACGGAGGCGCGGGCCGGAGCACCGCGGCGGCCGCCGAGCACGCCGATCTCGACCTCGCGGCCGACGATGCCCGACTCGATCAGCACCCGCGAGTCGTGCGCGAACGCCTCCTCCAGCGCGGCCTCGAGCTGCTCGCGCTCGTCGATCCGGCTGACGCCCACGCTCGAGCCGGCCCGCGCCGGCTTCACGAACGCGGGCAGGCCCAGCTCGTCGAGGGCCGAGGAGGCGTCGCCCGGGTCGGCGCGCCACTCCGCCTCCGTCACGAGGTACCAGGGCGCCACCGCGAGGCCCGCGGCCTGCAGCACCGTCTTGGTGAAGTGCTTGTCCATGCCGAGCGCCGACGCGAGCACGCCCGAGCCGACGTAGGGCAGCCCGACGAGCTCGAGCATCCCCTGGACGGTGCCGTCCTCGCCCCACGGGCCGTGCAGGATCGGCAGCACCACGTCGACCTCGCCGAGCGAGCGCGTCGCGCCGTCCTCGCGGGTCACGGTGAGCTCACGCGAGAGGGCCGACTCCGGCCAGCGCACGCGGGAGCCGTCGTCCTCGACGCGGGGCAGAGACGCGGCGTCGAGAGCGAACTTCTCGGGACGGTCCTCCTCGAGCACGAAGGCGCCGTCGGAGGTGATCCCGACGGGGATCACCTCGAAGCGGTCACGGTCGATCGCCCGCAGCACCCCGGCCGCCGTTGCGCAGCTGATCGAGTGCTCGCTGGAGCGCCCCCCGAACAGAACGGCCACGCGGAGCTTGCTGGTCATCGAGGTTCCTCTCACCCTGTGGCTCGTCCGAATCCGTGGTCAGGTGCGGCGCGATGTCCTTCGGATCGAGCGTACCGGCGAGCACCTGCGACACCTGCTCGACGATGGGCATGTCGACTCCCCTCGCGCGCGCCAGCTCGAGGACCGGCGCGACGGAGGCGAGCCCCTCCGCCGTCTGCTGCATCGACTTCACCACGTCGGTGAAGCTGTAGCCCTGGCCGAGCAGGCGCCCGGCCGTGTTGTTGCGCGAGAGGGACGAGCTCGACGTCGCGATGAGGTCGCCGAGCCCCGCCAGTCCGGCCATGGTCTCGGCCCGTCCGCCGTACGCGACCGCGAAGTCGGTCATCTCGGCGAGACCGCGCGTGATGATCGACGCCTTCGTGTTCTCGCCGTAGCCGACACCGTCGACGATGCCGATCGCCACGGCGATGAGGTTCTTCAGCACGCCGCCGAACTCGGTGCCGATCACGTCGGTGTTGACGTAGGAGCGGAAGTAGCGGTTGGTCGCCGCGAGGGCCACCTCCTGCGCGGTGACGAGGCTCTCGGAGGCGATGACCGCCGCGGTCGGCTGCTCCTTGGCGATCTCGAGGGCGAGGTTGGGCCCGGAGGCGACGGCGATCCGGTCGGGAGAGACCGGCAGCATCTGCGCGATCACCTCGCTCATCCGCTGGCCGGTGCCCTTCTCGACGCCCTTCATCAGGCTCACCAGCACCGTGCGCTCGGTGAGGAACGGCGTGATCGCCTCGAGGTTGCTCCGCAGCGACTGCGACGGGATGGAGAGGTAGACGTGGTCCGCGCCCTCCAGCGCCTCCTCGATGCGCGGCGTGGCCCGGATGTTGCGCGGGAGGTTGATGCCGGGGAGGTAGTCGCTGTTGCGCTTGGCCTCGGTGATCTCGCGGGCCAGCTCGGCGCGGCGCGCCCACATCACGACGTCGGAGCCGCCGTCGGCGAGGATCTTCGCGAAGGTGGTGCCCCAGCTGCCGGCGCCGAGGACGGCGACGCGGCGGGGCACGGGGATGGGCGCCTTCCTACTGCTCGGACTCAAAGCGACCCGTGCCCTTCTGGTTGTGCTCGGAGGGGTTCCAGCGCTTCTCGGGCGCCGCCTCGCCGCGCAGCTCCTCGAGCAGGGCGGTGATCGCCGCCATCACGACCGCGGAGGCCTCGTTGAGTGTGGCGGAGTCGAGGCTGCGTCCGCGGAAGGCGGACAGGTCGACGGGGTCGCCGACGATCACGTCGACGCGCTTGCGGCGGAAGAGGGTGATCCGCTTGGAGTAGCGGCCCATCAGCTGCTGCGCACCCCAGTGCGCGACCGGGACGACGGGCAGCCCGTACTGCAGCGCCATCCGCACCGCTCCCGTCTTGCCGCGCATCGGCCAGAGCTCGGGGTCGCGGGTGAGGGTGCCCTCGGGGTAGATGATGACCGAGCGGCCCTCGTCCACGAGAGCCTTGGCGGTCTTCAGCGGCTCGCTGCCGCGGACCGAGCCCGAGCGCTCGACAGGGATCTGCCCGGAGCCGCGCAGGATCGAGCCGAGCACGGGCACCGAGAACAGCGAGGCCTTGGCGAGGAAGCGCGGTGCGCGGCCGGCGCGCCACAGGGTCCAGCCCGTGATGATCGGGTCGATCTCGCTGTAGTGGTTCGGCGCGAACACGAAGGCCCCGGTGCTCGGGATCCTGTCGCCGTTCCGGATCCGCAGGTCGACCGAGGCGGTCATCACGGGGATCACCGCCGCCGCGAGGAACCAGAAGATGGACGGACGGCTTCGCTCAGACACCCGCCCATCCTCGCATCCCGCGTCGGAGGGGCCGCGTCCCCACGCCCGGGAGCAGCGGGGCCCCGCGGTGGGAGGAGCGGCCCGGCCGCCGGGTACGGTACCGGCATGCCCCGTCCGCGTCGCCGCCCGTCGCCGTGGGACGCCGTCGGCAGGGCCCTCGGCCGCCTCGCCGACTCGCCGATCGCGCTGTCCGGCCTGGTGCTCCTGCTCGTGTGGGGAGTCGTGCTGCTCGCCACGCAGTCCGGACGCGATGCGGCCGCGCTCGGCGACGGCCTCCTGCTGACGCTCGCGGTCCTCGTCGGCGGCTCGGCGTCAGTCGCCCTCGTGATCGGCGGGGTCGACGCCCTCTGGCGCGTCGCGGTGGCACCGCTCGCCCACGTCGAGGCGGAGGCGACCGGCGGCGTCGCGGTCCTCGGACGCGGCCGGCTCGGAGCGGGCCTCCGTCGCATCGAGCCGCGGTTCCCGCTGCCGACGCTGCGGCCCTACGCGGTCGTCGTGCCGCGCCGCCGGGGACTGACCGTCTCCTTCGGCGACTGGGGCGTCGTCGTGCCCTGGGCGCGGATCGCGCGACTGGAGCGGCGGTGGGTGCTGGTGGGCCTGCGTCCGCGCGAGGCCCTCGAGGTCGTCCTGGCCGGGACGCGGCGCGGACGCCTGACGCTGGTCCTGGTCGAGTCGCCCGGACCGCTGGGCCTCCGGCCCGCGCCGGACACGACGCTCGCGCTCCTCGAGAAGCGGATCCGGGGACGCCTGGAGGAGGCCGCGGAACCGCCCGCGTGGGGCGCGCCCGGACGCGACAGGACCCCGGGCCGATGAGGACGGTCGTCCTCCGCGGCTCCGGGGTCCCGGTGGGCGGCTACGCGTCGAGCGAGAAGTCGGCGCCCAGCAGCTCGAGCTTGGTGAGGAAGTTCTCGTAGCCGCGGCTGATGATGCCGACGTTCGAGACCGTCGAGGTGCCCTCGGCCGAGAGCGCCGCGATCAGGTGCGAGAAGCCGCCGCGCAGATCCGGCACGACGATGTCGGCGCCGTGCAGCTTCGAGGGTCCCGAGATCACGGCCGAGTGCATGAAGTTGCGCTGCCCGAAGCGGCAGGCCTGCCCGCCGAGGCACTCGCGGTGGATCTGAATGGTCGCGCCCATCTCGACGAGCGCGTCGACGAAGCCGAAGCGCTGCTCGTAGACGGTCTCGTGCACGATCGAGACGCCCTTGGCCTTCGTGAGCGCCACGACCAGCGGCTGCTGCCAGTCGGTCATGAAGCCGGGGTGCACGTCGGTCTCGATGATGACCGGCTTGAGCTCGCCGCCCGGGTGGTAGAAGCGGATGCCGTCCTCGGCGATCTCGAACGCGCCGCCGACCTTGCGGAAGACGTTGAGGAAGGTGGTCATCTCCTGCTGGCGGGCGCCGCCGACGAAGATGTCGCCGTCGGTCGCGAGGGCCGCGGCCGCCCAGGAGGCCGCCTCGTTGCGGTCGAAGAGCGCGCGGTGGGAGTAGCCGGTGAGCCGGTCCACGCCCTCGATGCGGATCACGCGGTCGGTGTCGACCGAGATGATGGCGCCCATCTTCTGCAGGATGTTGATCAGGTCCATGATCTCGGGCTCGATCGCCGCGCCCGAGAGCTCGGTGATGCCGGAGGCGCGCACCGCGGTCAGGAGGACCTGCTCGGTCGCTCCGACGCTCGGGTAGGGCAGCGACACCTTGGCGCCGTGCAGGCCCTCGGGGGCCGACATCCGGATCCCGGAGGGAAGCTTCTCGATCACCGCGCCGAAGTTGCGGAGGACCTCGAGGTGGTAGTCGATCGGGCGGTCGCCGATGCGGCAGCCGCCGAGGTCGGGGATGAACGCCTCGCCCAGGCGGTGCAGGAGCGGGCCGCAGAAGAGGATCGGGATGCGGCTGGAGCCGGCGTGCGCGTCGATGTCGGCGAAGTGCGCGGACTCGACGTTCGAGGGGTCGAGGATCAGCTCGCCGACCTCGGCGCCCTGCTTCACCTTGACGCCGTGCACCTCGAGGAGGCCCTTCACGACGCGGACGTCGCTGATGTCGGGCACGTCGCGGAGGGTGGACGCGGTCTCGCCGAGGAGCGCCGCGACCATCGCCTTGGTGACGAGGTTCTTCGCTCCCTTGAGCTCGATGCGCCCCACCAGCGGCCGACCGCCCTTGATGGTGATCCGCTCCGTCGTCATCCCCACGCGGGCTCCCGAGGCCTTGGCGTCCTGGAGGGCCTTGGCGTCCTGAAGAAGTGTGTTCACGCTATTTCACCGGCAATGTCTTGGGCCGCCAGCTCTCGCGGCGGGTCTCGAATTCGGAAATGAGCGCTTCGTCGCGCAGGGTCAGGCCGATGTCGTCCAGGCCCTCGATCAGGCGCCATCGAGTGTAGTCGTCGATCTCGAAGTCGAAGGCCTCGTCACCGGCGGTGACCGTACGCGCAACCAGATCCACCGTCGGTTCTATTCCCGGGGTGCTCTCGATGATCTCCCACAGGCGCTCGACGTCGGCCTCGGACACGACGGCGGCCAGGAGTCCCTGCTTGCCGGCGTTGCCGCGGAAGATGTCGCCGAAGCGGGGCGAGATCACGACCCGGAAGCCGTAGTCGCGCAGGGCCCAGACGGCGTGCTCGCGGCTGGAGCCCGTGCCGAAGTCCGGTCCGGCCACGAGGATGCCGGCCCCGCGGTACCGCTCCTGGTTGAGGACGAAGTCCTCCTCCTGGCGCCAGCCGTGGAACAGGGCGTCCTCGAATCCGGTCTTCGTGATGCGGCGGAGGTACACGCCGGGGAGGATCTGGTCGGTGTCGACGTTGGCGCGCTTCAGGGGCGCGGCGATCGCGGTGACGGTCTCGAACTTCTGCACGGTCAGACTCCTGCTCTCTCGCGCGCCGGCTCCAGGTCGGAGGGGCTCGAGAGCGTGCCGCGCACGGCCGTGGCGGCAGCGACGAGCGGCGAGACGAGGTGGGTCTTCGCCCCCTTGCCCTGACGGCCCTCGAAGTTGCGATTGGAGGTGGAGGCGACGCGCTCCCCCTCGAGCAGCTGGTCGGTGTTCATGCCGAGGCACATCGAGCAGCCGGCGAAGCGCCACTCCGCCCCGAACGCCGTGACGATCCGGTCGATGCCCTCGGCCTCCGCCTCGAGCCGCACGCGGGCGGAGCCGGGGACGACCATCACGCGGACGCCCGGCGCCTTGGTGCGCCCCTCGACGATCGCGGCGAAGGCCCGCAGGTCCTCGATCCGGGAGTTGGTGCAGGAGCCCATGAAGACGACGTCGACCGGGATCTCCTTCATCGGCGTCCCGGGCTCGAGCGCCATGTACTCGAGCGCGCGCAGGGCGCTGGTGCGCTCGTTCAGGTCGTCGATGGCCTCGGGGTCGGGGACGGACTGCGAGAGCGACACGCCCTGGCCGGGGTTGGTGCCCCAGGTGACGAACGGCTCGAGCGCGTCGGCGTCGATCACGACCTCGGCGTCGAACACCGCGCCCTCGTCGCTCGGCAGCGTCCGCCAGTAGGCGACGGCGGAGTCCCAGTCCTCGCCCGCGGGGGCGTGCGGACGGCCCTGCAGGTAGGCGAACGTGGTCTCGTCGGGCGCGACCATGCCGGCGCGCGCGCCCGCCTCGATCGACATGTTGCAGATCGTCATCCGGCCCTCCATCGAGAGCGCCCGGATCGCGGAGCCGCGGTACTCGAGGATGTAGCCCTGGCCGCCGCCGGTGCCGATGCGGGCGATGACCGCGAGGATGACGTCCTTAGCCGTGACCCCCTCCTTCAGCGTCCCCTCGACGGTGATCGCCATCGTCTTGAAGGGCTGCAGCGGCAGCGTCTGCGTGGCCATCACGTGCTCGACCTCGCTCGTGCCGATGCCGAAGGCGATCGCGCCGAACGCGCCGTGCGTCGAGGTGTGCGAGTCGCCGCAGACGACGGTGATCCCCGGCATCGTCAGGCCGAGCTGCGGGCCGACGACGTGCACGATGCCCTGCTCCACGTCGCCGAGGGAGTGCAGGCGGACGCCGAACTCGCCGGCGTTCCGGCGCAGAGCGTCGATCTGGGCCCGGCTGGTCGGGTCCTCGATGGGCCGGCCGATCTGCAGGGTCGGCGTGTTGTGGTCCTCGGTCGCGATGGTGAGGTCGGGGCGGCGGAGGGGGCGCCCGGCCGCGCGCAGCCCGTCGAACGGCTGGGGGCTCGTCACCTCGTGGAGGAGGTGGAGGTCGATGTAGACGAGGTCCGGAGCGCCGTTCTCGCCCTTGACGACGACGTGGTCGTCCCAGACCTTCTCGGCGAGGGTGCGGGGCCTCGGGGTGCGGATCGTGTCCGCGAGCGAGCGGGGTTCCGCTCCGCTCGACGCGGGCGCGGCTGCGCCGGGTGACTTCTCGGTCATGACGGGTCCTTCTCCTTCAGGAGTCGCTGCTCGGCCGGGCGAGGCACCGCGACGAGGGAGGCCGTCAGATCGAGGTCTCGTCGCGGCACGGAAGGAGGTGCGGGCCGCTCAGCATGGACCGAGAATAGCACCGCGCTCCCCCGCTCCCGGGAGCCGGCGGCGCACGGTCGACGGGCTCAGGCGCGGGCGTCGAGCACCGCGTCGACGACGACCACGGTCACGTTGTCCCGCCCGCCGGCGTCGACCGCCGCTCCCACGAGCGCCTGGGCGAGGTCGGCCGGGTCGCCGGAGTCGCGGCGCGCGAACAGCGCCGCGATCCGCTCGTCCGAGAGCTCCTTGGTGAGCCCGTCGGAGCAGAGCAGGTAGCTGGCGCGCGGCACGACGGGCAGCGTCCAGACGTCCGTCTCGACCTCCTCGTCGGCGCCGAGGGCGCGGGTGACGATGTTGCGGTCCGGGTGCGACTCGGCGGACTCCCGCGTGAGCAGGCCCGCCGAGACGAGCTCCTGCACGGCCGAGTGGTCCACGGTCAGCTGCTCGAGCTCCGTCCCGTCCCAGCGGTAGACGCGGGAGTCGCCGACGTTGAAGAGCGCCCAGCGGGCGGGCCCGGAGGGCTCGGGCAGGACGAGCATCAGCCCCGTGAGCGTCGTGCCGCAGAGCGCACCGCCCACGTCCAGCGCGCGCACCGCCGTGTTGGCGCCCTCGACCAGGTCGAACACCGCGTCGACCGGTCCGAGGGCCGTCGGCCGGTTCTCGTGCAGAGCCCCGACCGCCGCGGCGCTCGCGAGGTCGCCGCGGGCGTGCCCGCCCATCCCGTCGGCGACCGCGAGCAGCAGCTCGTCGGCGAGGAGGGAGTCCTCGTTGACCCGGCGGACGGCTCCGACGTCGGTGCTGCTGCTGACGGCGAGCCGCAGCGCCCCCTGGGGCAGGTCGACGGTGGTGGTCGTCATCGCGGGGTCACTTCTCCTCGGCGGCCGAGCGGGCGTCGTCCGAGACGACCTCGGGGTGCCCGTCGTGCATTTCGATGTGGCGGTGCTCGCGGCGCATCTTCGCCAGGCTCGCGAGCGTCGCGACGGTCATGCTCAGGACGATGACCACCAGCGAGGTGATCGTGTCGATGTCCCACACCGGCACGGGCTCGCCGCCGTTGATGAAGGGCAGGTCGTTCTCGTGCAGGGCGTGCAGGACGAGCTTCACGCCGATGAAGGCGAGGATGAACGCGATGCCGTACTTGAGGTACTCGAGCTTGTCGATGAGGCCGCCGAGCAGGAAGTAGAGCTGGCGGAGCCCCATCAGGGCGAAGATGTTCGCGGTGAAGACGATGAACGGGCTCTCCGTGATGCCGAAGATCGCGGGGATCGAGTCGAGCGCGAAGAGCAGGTCGGTCGAGCCGATCGCCAGGAAGACGATCAGCATCGGGGTGAAGAACGTCGTGCCGTTCTTGACCGTGCGGATCTTCGAGCCGTCGAACTCGTCCGAGATCCTCACGCGCTTGCGCAGGAGGCGGATGAGCAGGTTGTCCGTGCCCTCGTCCTCGTCCTCCTTGCCAAACGCCTGGTTCCACGCCGTGTAGACCAGGAACGCGCCGAACAGGTAGAAGATCCAGCTGAAGCTCTCGATGAGCTGCGCGCCGAGGAGGATGAAGATCCCGCGGAAGACCAGCGCGATGATGATGCCCACCATCAGCACCTCCTGCTGCAGCTTCGCCGGCACCGCGAAGCGGCCCATGATGATGACGAAGACGAACAGGTTGTCGATCGAGAGGCTGTACTCGGTCAGCCAGCCCGCGACGAACTGGCCCGCGAGCTCGCCGCCGCCGAGGATCAGCATCGCCAGCGCGAAGATCAGCGCGAGCGTGACGTAGAAGCCGACCCAGAGGCCGGACTCCTTCAGGCTCGGCACGTGCGGGCGCTTGTAGACCAGCAGCAGGTCGGCGGCGAGGATCAGGCTCAGGACGACGAACGAGCCGATCACGAACCAGACGGGCAGATCGAGCATGAGGGCCTTCCGAGTGGGTGGGGGGCCGAAAGTCTCTCCCCGGGGAGCGGACGGCCGTGCCGGTCCGCGTCACCCGTCCCGCCCCCGGCGCCGCGCAGGGGCGGTGCGTACTGACGGGAGCGGAAAGGCGGGATACTCCCCTTCGCGGATGCGATCCTAGCGCCGATCCGGCCGGATGCGGCTCCGGGGCGGCGGAGCGGGAACGAGGCGATCGGCGCGATGCGTCGAGCGGGTGCCGCGTGGCGAGCACCCGGGTGTTAAACGAGAAGAACCCCCGGTCAGACCGGGGGTTCTTCTCGTGTTGCCGTGGTGACCCCAGCGGGATTTGAACCCGCGTTACCGCCGTGAGAGGGCGACGTCCTAGGCCGCTAAACGATGGGGCCGCGTTTTTGCAACTCGAAGAGTGTTGCACACGGATCCGCATCGATGCAAATCGAGCGCCCGGCCCACCCCGTCTCCGCTCGGCCCGGGCCTTGCCCGCCGCTCGCCGAAGCGGTTGGCTCGGGTCATGAGACTGACGAAACTCGAGCACGCCGCCGTCCTGATCGAGGAGGACGGCGCCCGGCTGGTGATCGATCCGGGGTCCTTCACCCGGCCCGTCGAGGGGACGGCCGACACCGTCGCCGTGGTGCTCACCCACGAGCACGCCGACCACTGGACCCCGGAGCAGCTGCAGCGCCTGCGCGACGCGGCCCCGTCGCTGCGGATCCTCGGCCCGGCCGGGGTCTCCGCCGCCGCCGAGGGCTTCGACGTCGAGACGGTCGCCGACGGCGACGTGGTGACGGTCGGCCCGTTCGAGCTGCGCTTCTTCGGCGCCCGCCACGCGGTGATCCACCGGAGCATCCCCGTCATCGACAACGTCGGCGTCCTCGTCAGCGGCCGCGTCTACTACGCCGGCGACTCCTTCACCGTCCCCGAGGGCGTCGACGTCGAGGTCCTCGCGGCCCCGTCGGGCGCGCCGTGGATGAAGATCGCCGAGGCGATGGACTACGTGCTCGAGATCGCGCCGCGGCACGCCTTCGCGACCCACGAGCAGGTCCTCTCGGAGGCGGGACGCGCGCTCGGCCACGACCGGCTCGGCTGGGCCGTGCGCGAGGGCGGCGGGGAGTACCACGCGCTCGAGCCCGGCGACGTGCTCGAGCTCTGACGCCGGGGACGACGACGGCCGGGTCGGGGGTGAGCCCCGGCCCGGCCGTCGCGGCGATCCGCTAGCGGATCAGTAGTACTCGCCCTGGCGGTAGTCCCAGGAGTTGAACTGCTCGGCGAGGTTCAGCATGATGCGCTCGTAGTCGAGGCCGCGGCGGATCAGCACGGGGCCCGGGGTGATCGAGCGCTCGCTGCCCTGCACGGGGATGAGGGCGCCCGAGGCGTCCACCATCGAGACCATGACGCCCTGCTCGTGGCGGGAGTCCTCGTCCTTGTCCGGCTGGATGGAGGAGACGTACGAGTCGGCCGAGACGATGACGTCCGCCTCGTTCTCGATCCGCTCGCCGATGTTCGCGACCCGGCCGCGGTTGCCCACGCCCGAGGGGTTGGCCGAGCTGGCGAAGGTGAGGGTGCGGTCGCGCTCCCACAGGGTGGCGACCAGCTGCTCGGCGGGGCGGCCGAAGCGGATGACGAAGCAGCTCGTGCCTCGTCCGTCGCGGACCAGCTCGCGGGCGTCCTCGTCGATGAGCTCGACCGCCTCGGCCTTCCACGGGAGGATGCAGCCGAGCAGGACGTCCTGGTCCCAGTGCTTCCGGTAGAAGGCGAGGACCTCGTCGTTGAGCTCCGCGAGCTCGACGAGCTGCTCGATGCTGGAGCAGAGCACGACGCCGGGCTTGTTGCGGTTGCGCTGCTTGGCCGAGAACTTGCGCTCGAGGCCCGCACCGTCGGTCGTCATGAGGATGTAGCCGACCTTGGTCGCGCAGACGACCAGTCCACCGGGAGCGGCGAGCGCGTCCACTGCCTCGGCAGGAGCCTGCTCACGCCATTCGATCACCGTCGTGCTGGTCATTCTTTCCCTTTCGTGGTGTCCAGAGACGCCATGGGCGGGGCCCCGGCCGAGCGGAAGCCTAGCGGATGGCCCCGCGGCGGCAGGCGCGGCGGACCTCCCGTCCCACGGCGGGAGCGGCCCGGCCGGAGTGCGCTCCGCCGGGTGCTCGTGCAGATGGTCACGACCCCGCTGCGGGCCCTGCTCCCGGGCCCCAGGAGGTCACGTTCGCGAGGTCGGCGCCGAACTCGACGCGGAGGCGGACGGGCGGGCCGCCGCGCAGCACGTCCGGCAGCCACAGGCGAGCGTCGTCCCACATGCGGTCGAACGGCACCTCGTCGACCGGGACGAAGGCGGCGGCGAGCTCGCTCGACTCGGTGACCTCGCCGGCGACCCGGCGGCAGAGGAAGACGTGCGAGCGCTGACTCCACGCCGGCCGGTGGGGGAAGGAGTAGTCGAGCACGCCGCGCGGCTCCAGGTCGGCCGGAAGGGCGACCAGCCCCGCCTCCTCCTGCAGCTCGCGGACGGCCGCGTCGACGGGCGACTCCCCGGGCTCGAGCTTGCCGCCGGGGGCGACCACGCGGCCCTCGCCGAGGCCCCTGCGCTTGCGGCCGAGGAGCACCTCCGCACCCCGCGGGCCGTCGCGGAGGACGTAGACGACGCAGACCTCGGGCAGCCCCACCGCGCACCTCCGCTCCGGCGGGCCGGGGGCCCGGCACCGCCGTCGTAGGCTAGCCCGGTGACGACGACCGCGCTCGAGCGCTTCCAGGCCCTGCTGCGCGTCGACACCGTGTCCCACTCGGACGAGTCGGCGACCGACTGGAGCCGCTTCCACGCCTTCCGGGAGCTCGTCGCCGAGCTCTACCCGGCGCTGCACGCGGCGCTGGAGTCCGAGACCGTCGCCGGCCACTCCCTCCTCTGGCGCTGGCGCGGCGAGGAGCCGGGCGAGCCGGCCGTGCTGATGGCCCACTACGACGTGGTCAGCGTGACGGCGGCGGAGTGGTCGCACGACCCGTTCGCGGCCGAGACGGTCGTCGCCGCGGACGGCCGCACCTCCGTCGTGGCGCGCGGCGCACTCGACGACAAGGGCTCGCTCGTCGCCCTCCTCGAGGCGGTCGAGGCGGCGGTCCTGCGGGGCGAGCGGCCCCGGCACGACGTGTACCTCCTCTCCACGCACAACGAGGAGACGGCGGGCGACGGCGCCCCCTCGGTCGTCGCCCTGCTCGGCGCGCGCGGGGTCCGCCCGCGCCTCGTGCTCGACGAGGGCGGGAACGTGCGGCGCGGCATCCTGCCCGGCGTCACCACCCCGATCGCCGTGATCGGCGTCACCGAGCGCGGGATCATGAACCTCGAGCTGACCTGCCGCGACGTCGGCGGCCACGCCTCCGCTCCGCCGCCCCCGCCCGGGCTGCTCGCCACCCAGCGGCTCGCGAGGGCGATCCACCGCCTGACCGAGAACCCGTTCCCCTCGACCCTCCCGGAGCCGATCGCCCAGCTGGTGCGCGCGGCGGCCGACCACGCGGACGCGGCCCACGCTGTCTGGTACGCACGACCGCACGAGCACCCGGACGCCGTCGTCGGCGCGCTCGCCGCCCACTCCAACCGCTCGGCCGCGATGCTGCGGACGACGGTCGCGATCACCGAGCTGCGCGGCAGCACCGGAGCGAACGTCCTCGCCTCCAGCGCCAGCGCCACCGCGAACGTGCGGATCAACCCGGGCGGCACCGTGGCGGGCGTGGTCGAGCGCATCCGCGCCGTCATCGACGACCCGGAGGTCGAGGTCGAGGTGAAGGTCGCCCACGAGCCCTCCCCCGTCTCCCCCACCGGCGAGCCCGGCGACGGCGGGCCGTACGACCTGCTCCGCGCGGTCGTGCAGGAGTCGTTCCCGGACGCGGTCGTCGCCCCCTACGTACAGACCGGCGGCAGCGACGCCCGGCACTTCCACGCCATCAGCGACCACGTCTACCGCTTCATCCCGTTCGAGATCAGCCCTCGGCAGCAGCTCGGGATCCACGGGGTCGACGAGTCGGTCGAGGCCGACCAGTTCGAGCGCGCCATCGAGTTCTACGCGCGGCTGCTCGCCCGGCTCTGATCGCGGCGGTCCTCAGGGGCCCGGAAGGACCGCGCAGCGACCGACAACCTGGGAGAACCGTTCGATGACGCGCCGACCGGTGTTGGCCCGGAGTTCACCCCGCGATGATGGACTGATCGCAGCGGGCTCGCCTCCGCTGGAGCAGTGCGCAAGTGCCGACGCCGGGTCGCGTGATCCGGCTCCCGCCGATCGTGGAACCCGAGGATCATGTCCCTCCGCCAGGCCGAGTACCCCCGGCCCAACCACTTCATCCTTCACCTGAGCGACACCCACTTCATCGCCGGAGACGGCGGCCTGTACGGCTCCGACGTCGACAGCGAGGCCCAGCTGCGGCTCCTGTTCGACGAGCTGGAGGCGTCCGGCGGACGTCCGGAGGCCGTCGTCATCACGGGTGATCTCGCCGACAAGGGCGAGCCGGAGGCGTACGCGAAGCTGCGCGCCGTCGTCGAGCCCGCGGCCGCACGCCTCGGCGCCGAGGTGATCTGGGTGATGGGCAACCACGACGACCGCGGCGCGTTCCGCTCGGGGCTGCTCGACCAGCTCCCGACCACGCAGCCGGTCGACCGCGTGCACGACGTCAACGGGCTCCGGATCATCGCGCTGGACTCCACCGTGCCCGGCGCCCACTACGGCGAGATCTCGGACGCGCAGCTCGACTGGCTGGCGGAGGAGCTCTCCAGCCCGGCCCCGCACGGCACGATCCTCGCGCTGCACCACCCGCCGGTGCCGAGCGTGCTCGACCTGTCGGTCCTCGTGGAGCTGCGCGACCAGCCCGCCCTCGCGGAGGTGCTCGAGGGCTCCGACGTCCGCAGCATCATCGCGGGCCACCTGCACTACTCGTCGACGGCGATGTTCGCCGGCATCCCGGTCTCGGTCGCGTCGGCCACCTGCTACACCCAGGACCTCAACGTGCCGGTGGGAGCGACCCGCGCCCGCAACGGCGCCCAGGCGTTCAACCTGATCCACGTCTACGACGGCACGGTGCTGCACTCGGTGGTGCCGATCGGCGCCTCGACCGAGGTGTCCTACGTCTCGGCGAACGAGACGCAGCGGATCCTCGCGGACCACGGCGTCGAGATCGCCGCGGCGACGGCGGCCCCCGTCGCCCGGGACGAGGAGCTCTACCCGCCGCTCGTGGAGCGGGTGGGCGTCAGCGCGTAGCGGCGCGGCGGGGCGTCGGGGTCGCTCCCACGCCTCCGGGCGCCGCGTCGACCGCGTCCTCGGACACGGCCGGCGGTGTCAGCGCCCGCCGGCGCGGTCCCGTGCGAACAGCCATCCGGCGAACGCCAGCGCCGCGGCCAGCGCGACGCCCACGCCGACGCCCGCTCCCACTCCGATGCCCGGGAACACGAGCGAGCTCGCCAGGCCGAGCAGCAGCCCGGCCACCGCTCCCCCGACGGCCCAGCCCACGGTCAGTCCTCGCGCTCCCACGGAGCCGGGATCGGGTAGTACTCCTCGAGGAATCCGATGACGGCCTTGGTGCGCGCCTCCGCCGAGATCTCGGGGAAGCTGCCGTCGTTGAGGCAGAAGAAGTCGACTCCGCGGTTCTTGAGGAGCTTGCGCATGTCCTTCAGCCCCTGATGCATCGTCGTGTCGACGTACTTCACCGAGGCGTTCTCCTGCACGACCGCGCGCCCGGTCATCAGCGCGTAGTAGTGGTAGAGCGAGTTGGTGACGGAGACGTCGCTCGCGGAGCGGAAGCGGCTCGCGGCGGTCGCGGTGAACTCCGGCTCGAACTCGGCCTCGAGCTCGGCCATCACGGTCTTGCGGAGCGGCGTGGCGGCGTGCTCGAGGTGACGGGTCGTCATCGCGCCGAAGCGCTCGCGGAGCAGGCGCCGGTTGACGCGAGCCGCGTTCTCGAAGCCGCTGCGGGAGGCGTTGGAGTCGCCCATGCCGATGCGGGTCGTCGCCTCGATGAACTTCGTGATGCCCCCGGGCGAGAAGAAGATCGACGGGTCGACCGGGCGCCCGAAGAACATGTCGTCGTTGGAGTAGAGGAAGTGCTCCGCCAGCCCCGGGATGCGGTGCAGCTGGCTCTCGACCGCGTGGGAGTTGTGCGTCGGCAGCACCGAGAGGTCGCGGAAGTGGTCCTCGCTGCGCACGAGGGTGACGTCCGGGTGCTCGTCCAGCCAGCGCGGGCGCGGGGAGTCGGTGACGATGTAGATGTGCCGGATCCACGGCGCGTACATGTAGACGCTGCGCAGGGCGTACTTGAGCTCGTCGATCTGACGGAAGCGCGCCGGAGCGTCGTCGCCCTCGCCCACCACGTAGCTCGCCATGCGGGCCGCACGGGCGCGCTGGAACTCCAGGTCGGTGCCGTCGACCCACGAGAAGACGATGTCGACCGCGAAGCGGATGTCGCTGACGAGCGGCTCGAACATGCCCTCGAACGTCGGCCAGGTGCGGCCGTACGCCTCGACGTGGGCGTCGATGGCTTCGGCGACGGGGAGGCTGTTGCGCATGAGCGCGTTCTCGGCGGGAGTGATGATCTCCTCCTCGCCCACCTTCCACAGCTCGAGGCGGACGCCGCTGCGGGCGCCGTAGCGCAGCGATCCCGTGGAGGAGACGCGCGGGCGGAAGAGCTTGAAGACGGAGGCGCGCGGATACGGCGCGAGCACGCCCTCGGCCAGGAGCTGCGGCGGGGTGCCCCGCTTGTCGACCGTCTTGGCGTAGAAGGGCTCGGTCGCGAAGGCGCGCGCCAGCAGCGTCGCCAGCTCGGCGCCGAGCACGCGGTCCACCGCGAGGAAGGGCGAGCCGTCGGTGCCGCGGATGAGGCGGTAGGGGAATTCGGCGGCGTCGAGGACGTCGCCGATGGCGATCAGGTCCTCGGTCCAGGCCGCGCGGGGCGTCGTACTCGAGTTCACCAGCGAGAACAGGCCGGCATGGACCACGACGTCGTCGCGGTCGAAATGGCGCGGGCGCAGGAGCGGTGACGGAAGAGCACGGACGGAAGGCATGATTCACATTATCCGCCGTGGATTTCGTCCGTGTGACCGGGCCGTCGGCTTGACAGCGACCGCGGGGCCGCACGGTCAGCGCGAGAGCGACCCCAGACGGTCCCCCGCCTTCTCCGCGGCCTTCGCGGCCCGCCTGGCGCGGTGCCGCTCCTCGGCGGCGACGACCCCCAGCGCGAAGGCCCCCTCCCCGCTGCGATCGGCCTCCTCCAGGATCAGCGCACGGGCGGCGAGCGCGTCGCGCTCCTCCCCCAGGGCGTCGGCGAGGTCCTCTCCCGCCGCGGCGAGCGAGCGGCGCCGGGCGCCGACGGCCTCGGGGACGACCGCCCGCCACGCCTCCACGGTGTAGCGGAGCCGCTTCGCCGCCTTCCGCAGGTCGTGACGAGCCTCGAGCGAGCCGCCGGCCGCCGCGGAGCCCGCCGCGGAGATGCGCGCGAGGTCCTTCGCGACGGAGCGGCGCACCAGCGCCGTCGCGCTCGAGCCCGCACGCGCGGTGCGGGGCGGATCCGCGAGCAGGGCGTCGAGCGAGGCGAGGAGCGCGAGGTAGCGGCCGCCGCGCAGAGTGCGGTCGACGCGGCGCAGCGCCGAGGCGTGCCGGTGCTCGATCTCCTCCAGCAGGGCGGAGGGGGTGCTCGGGGCGCCCTCGACGGCCGCCAGGGAGGTGCGGAACCGCTCGGCGAGCACCTCCTGATCGCGAGCGGCGCCGAGGACCCCTCCCAGCCAGCGCAGCTCGTCCCGCACGGGGTCGGTCGCCGCACGGTCGAGCACGGAGCGGGAGGCGGCGAGGACGGACCGGAGCCGGCGCGCGAGCACGCGCATCCGGTGCAGGGCGTCGTCGGCCTCGAGGCGCACCCGCGGGTCGACGGCGCGCAGCTCGCGCAGGAGCGAGCGGACCGCGGCGAGCGCCGCCTCCCCGCCGTTGCGCGGATCCGGGACCGTCTCCTCGATGGGGCCGCCGGTGGCCCGGGCGAGCTTGGAGGCGCTGGCGGCCGGGCGGGCGCCCGCGGCGAGGAGGCGCTGCTCGATCGCGTCGAGGATCCGCTCGCCCTCGTCCCCCGGGACGTCGACGAGCTCGACCTCCCACTCCCTCCAGCGCCGTTCGCGGCCGGTGCGCTGATCGCGCGCGGTCACCAGGTCGTCGGCGATCTCGGCGAGCTCCCGCCCGTGGGAGTCGAGGGCGCGGGTGATCGAGCGGACCGTCTCGAGCAGCGCCAGCGGCTCGAGCGGCGCGCGCCCCACCTGCCCGAGCACCGGCTCGCGGACGGCGGACGGGACCGTGCGCGAGGCCGTGAGCTCCGCGTGGATCTCGGTGCGGCCGGAGGAGCCGGGCAGCTTGACGTGCCAGCCCTGGTCGGATCCGCCCTCGCGGCGGCGCAGCGTGATCCGCGCGCGGGACAGAGCGCGCTCGGCGGTGTCGAAGTACTCGGCGCGGAGGGTCACCGGCTCCTCCGTGCGGACGCTCGCGACGCTCCCGGTGCCGGTCAGGTCGGGCAGCCGGGTGCCCGCGTCGACGTCGTACTTGCGCTCGACCTCGGTCTGCACTCTCCGCGCACCGCCCGCCCGGGACGTCGCCGACTCGTTCTCCGCACCGCTGGCCATGCTCCATTGTGATCACGCCCGGCGCCGCTGCGGCACCCCGGGGCGGCCAGGGGCGCCCTCGCCCTAGGCTGGAGCGATGACCGCGCCCGTTCCGCCCGTCGCCCGCCGCGTCCCCCTCGAGCGCCGCCACCACGGCGACGTGGTGGTCGACCACTACGAGTGGCTGCGCGAGAAGGAGAGCCCCGAGGTGATCGCGCACCTCGAGGCCGAGAACGCGTACACCGAGGCGGTGCTGGCTCCTCTCGCTCCGCTGCGCGAGCGCCTGTTCGAGGAGATCCGCTCGCGGACGAAGGAGACCGACCTCTCGGTCCCCGTCCGGGAGGGCTCCTGGTGGTACTTCTCGCGCTCCTACGAGGGCCGCCAGTACGCCGTGCACTGCCGGGCGCCGATCAGCGGGCCGGACGACTGGACGCCGCCGTCGATCGCCGAGGGCGGTCCGCTCGAGGGCGAGCAGGTCGTCCTGGACGGCAACGCGGAGGCGGAGGGGCACGACTTCTTCTCGCTCGGCAGCTTCGACGTCTCGGCGGACGGCCGACGGCTGCTCTTCGGCACCGACGTCGAGGGCGACGAGCGCTACACCCTCCGCATCCGCGACCTCGAGACCGGCGAGGACCTGCCGGACGTCATCGAGGGCACCGGCGGCGGAGCGACGTTCGGCGCCGACGCGCGCTTCGTCTTCTACCCGACCGTCGACGACTCCTGGCGCCCCGACACGATCTGGCGGCACGAGGTCGGCGCCGGGACCCCGGACGAGGTCGTCTTCGCCGAGCCCGACGAGCGCTACTGGATCGGCGTGGGCCTCACCCGCAGCCGCCGCTTCCTCGTCATCGAGATCGGGAGCAAGATCACGAGCGAGTGCCTGCTGCTGGACGCGTCCGACCCGACCGGCTCCTTCCGCTCGGTGTGGCCGCGCCGCGAGGGCGTGGAGTACGAGGTCGAGCACGCCGTCGTCGACGGACGCGACCGCCTGCTGATCGTCCACAACGACGGCGCCCTCGACTTCGAGATCGTCGAGGAGCCGGCCGACCTGTCGCTCGACGCCGATGCCCGGGCCCGCGAGCGCCGCGTGGTGGTGCCGCACCGCGAGGGCCGCCGGATCGAGGGCGTCGACGCCTTCGCCGGGCACGTCGTCGTCTCCTACCGGGCCGACGGAGCCACCCGGCTCGGGCTGCTCCGCGAGGACGGCGCCGGAGCGCGGCTCGAGGAGATCGTCTTCGACGAGCCGCTCTACGACGCGGGCCTGGCGGGGAACCCGGAGTGGGAGCAGCCCTCCCTCCGCCTCGCCTACACCTCGTTCGTCACCCCCTCGACCGTGCTCGCGCTCGACGTCGCGACGGGCGAGCGCACGGTGCTCAAGCAGCAGCCGGTACTCGGCGACTACGACCCCGCGCTCTACGTGCAGAGGAGGGAGTGGGCCGTGGCGGAGGACGGCACGCGGGTGCCCCTCTCGCTCGTCTGGCGCCGCGACGCCGCCGATCCGGACTCGGCCCCCGCGCCGCTCCTCCTCTACGGCTACGGCTCGTACGAGGCGAGCATCGACCCGGGCTTCTCGATCGCGCGCCTCTCGCTGCTCGACCGCGGCGTCGTCTTCGCCGTCGCGCACGTCCGCGGCGGCGGGGAGATGGGCCGCTCCTGGTACGAGAACGGGAAGACGCTGGCGAAGCGGACGACCTTCACCGACTTCGTCTCCGCGGCGCGGCACCTGGTCGACGCGGGCTTCACCACTCCGGACCGCCTGGTCGCGCAGGGAGGGTCGGCCGGCGGCCTGCTGATGGGCGCGGTCGCGAACCTCGCCCCGGAGGCGTTCGCCGGCGTCCTCGCGCAGGTCCCGTTCGTCGACGCGCTCACCTCGATCCTCGACCCGTCGCTCCCGCTCACCGTGATCGAGTGGGACGAGTGGGGCGACCCGCTGCACGACGCCGAGGTCTACGCCTACATGAAGTCGTACTCGCCCTACGAGAACGTCCGCGAGGACGTGCAGTACCCCCGGATCCTCGCGACGACGAGCCTCAACGACACCCGGGTGCTCTACGTGGAGCCGGCGAAGTGGGTGGCCAGGCTCCGCGAGGTCGGCGCTCCCGCGCTGCTGCGCACCGAGATGACCGCGGGACACGGCGGAGTGAGCGGACGCTACGAGCGCTGGCGCGAGATCGCGTTCGAGTACGCCTGGACGCTGGACGTGCTCGAGCTGGCCTGAGCGCCCCGCCGCAAGCCCCTCCGCCCGTCGCACGCGGCCAGTAGGGTTCGGGGTGCCGACGGAGGGAAGAGCATGAGCGCAGGCCTGTCGATCGACCGCATCGCCGCATGGGTGGCGGACCAGAGGTGGTACGCGAGCAAGGGGCGGCGCCCCGAGCTGGAGGTCCGCGGCGCCTGGTCGCTGCACCCCGGCGAGGCGGAGGTGGTGGACCACCTCTTCATCGACCGGGCAGGCACGAGCCCGGTGCTGTACCAGGTGCCGGTGACCGTCCACGCGGCTCCGGTGCCCGGGCTCGAGGACGCCCTCGTCTACTCCGACGACGTGCACTTCGTGTACGACGCTCCACGGGACCCGGTGTTCGCCCGCGCCCTGCTCGGGATGATCGCCGACGGCGGCCGCTCCGACGAGGACGGCGCTCAGGGCGGCGCCCGCGCCGAGGGCCACCGGCAGCCGGGTGCCGCGATCGGGGCGTTCGCGTCCTCGAAGGTGCTCAGCGGCGAGCAGTCGAACACCTCGGTGATCGTCCGCACCACCGCCGACGACGGATCCGACGCGACCCCGGTGATCGTCAAGGTCTTCCGCGCCCTCCACCACGGCGACAACCCGGACGTGACGGTGCAGTCGGCGCTCAACGCCGCCGGGAGCGCCCTCGTCCCGCCCGTGATCGGCAACGTGACCGGCGAGTGGGACGACGAGGGCGAGGAGACGGGCCGTGCATTCGGGCACCTCGCCTTCGCCCAGGAGTTCCTCCCCGGGGTCCAGGACGCGTGGCGCGTCGCCCTCGAGGCGGTCGCCGCCGACTCCGACTTCACCGGACCCGCCCGCGAGCTGGGCCGCGCCACCGCCGAGGTGCACGCGACGCTGGCGGAGGTCATGCCGACCGAGGACACCACGTCCGAGGTCGTCGAGCGGATGGTCGCGGCCATGCGCCGTCGCCTGCGCATCGCCTCGGCAGAGGTCCCCGTGATCGCCGAGGACTCGGAGGCGATCGAGGCCGTGTTCCGCGCCGCCGAGACCGCGCCGTGGCCGAGGCTCCAGCGCATCCACGGCGACTACCACCTCGGGCAGGTCCTGTCCGTGCCCGATCGCGGCTGGGTGCTCCTCGACTTCGAGGGCGAGCCGCTGCGGCCCATGCACGAGCGCCGTCTTCCCGACGTGGCGCTGCGCGACGTGGCGGGGATGCTGCGCTCCTTCGACTACGCGGCGGGTGCGCACGAGCAGGCCGAGCCGGGCGCCCCGAGGGCGGCGTGGGCGGCGGCGAGCCGTGCCGCGTTCCTCGAGGGCTACGCCGAGCGAGAGGGCGACGCGGTCACCGCGCACCGGGCGGTGCTCGACGCGTTCGAGCTCGACAAGGCCGTCTACGAGGCGATCTACGAGGCGCGCAACCGGCCGGAGTGGCTGTCGATCCCGGTCGCCGCGGTGCAGCGCCTCGCCGGACGCTCGTAGGGTGGCAGGCATGAGCGACGACACCGACGACAAGAAGCCCCTGGACCCGCTGAGCGACTTCAGCATCCCGGGCGACACCGATCTGCACACGACCGGCGACGCCTCGGGCGCGGACGGCGACGAGGTCGCGGAGCCCGGAGCGGACGAGGACTGAGCCGCCTGCTCTGCGGGGCCGGCCGCCGGCTCGGCTCTGCGGAGCCGGCGGCCGGCCTAGCCCAGCGGGGCGAGCGGCTCGACCGCCGGCCCCTCCAGCACCGTCCCGTCGGCTGCGAAGCGGGAGCCGTGCAGCGGGCAGTCCCAGCTGCGCTCCGAGTCGTTCCAGGTGACGATCCCGCCGAGGTGCGGGCACACCGCCGACACCGCGCAGCGCCTCCCCTCCACGGTGGAGACCGCGACGGGCTGCAGGCCGTCGCGGGCGAGCGAGCCCTGGCCCTCCGCCGGCACCACCCCGGCCGACCGGGGCGCGCGGAGCACTGCCGACCAGCCGCGGGCGTACCAGGCGCCCACCGCCAGCCCGGCGCCGAGCCCCTCCGCCATCACCCGCGGCAGCGTGGGCCGGCGGTGCAGCGTCCTCGCCCAGGCCGGCGTCCCGCCCTCGAGGTCGGCGACGAGCGTCAGCGCGGCCTGCACCGCGTTGGTCATCCCCCACTTGTCGTAGCCGGTCGCCAGGAAGATCCGTCCGCGGCCCCGCGGCAGCCAGCCCACGAACGGCACACGGTGGAACGGCTGGTAGTCCTGGGCGCTCCACTGCGCGACCGGCTCCGCCCCCGGGAAGGACCGCCGCGTCCAGGCGACCAGGTCGTCCACCGCCTCCGAGGTGACGGGCCTGCGCCCCACCGGGTGGCCGTTGCCGCCGATCAGGAGGAGCCGCTCGCCGTCGCGCTCGGCGTCGCGCACCGAGCGGGACGGCTCGTCGACCGAGAGGTACATGCCGTCGGGGATCGGCGCGTCGGTGCGGAACGCGACCGCGTACGAGCGCAGCGCTGCGATCTTGGCGAAGTAGAGGCCGCGGTCGAGGATCGGCGCCCCCGTGAGCAGGTAGGCCCGGTCCCCGGTCACCGGGCCCGCGCTGGTGCGGACCCGGACGGGAGCGGTCGCTCGCATCCCGAGGGCCCGGACGCCCTGCACCAGCGTGCCCCCGGCGGCGCGGAAGTCGGCGGCGAGCGCCGTGAGGACGTCCATCGGGTCGAACTGGGCCTGGTCGTCGAGGGCGACGGCCGCCGTGCTGGGGAACGGCACGTCGAGCTCGCCGACGAGGCGGGTCGCGAGGCCGAAGCGGCGCGCGGTCGCGTGCTCCTTCAGGACGGCGTCCACGCCCTCGGGCGTCTGCGCGTAGCTGTAGGCGGTGCGCCTCTGCACCGGCACGCCCGCGCCCTCGCAGTAGTCGAGCAGCCAGCGGAAGCCCGCGAGGTTCGCCGCGACGTAGGCCTCGGTCACCGCGGGGATGTTGCGCTCCGCGATCCGGGAGAGGTGCGCTCCCTGCAGGAGGCTGAGCTTCGCCGTCGTGTTCCCGGTCGTGACCGCGCCGACCTCCCGCGCCTCCAGCACCAGCACGCGCCGGCCGGTCCGCTGCAGGAGGAGCGCGGTGACCAGCCCGGTGAGTCCGGCGCCGACCACGACGTCATCGAAGTGCGCGCCCGGGACGAACTCGTCGGAGGGGATCGGAGCCGCGCCCGCCCGCCAGAGGGAGCGGGGCCGCGGGGCCGTCGTGGTCGTGTCCTCCGGAGTCATCGGGAGTCCCTCCGTTCAGGGGCCGGACGGCCCGCGAGCGACGCTACGCGGAGCCTCCGGGACCGTCACGGTGTTGACACGTCGCGGGACGCGGGCTCAGAGCCAGCCCCACCTCTTGAAGAGCCGGTGCAGCACCACGCTCGAGGCGAGCATCGCCGCGAGCGCCGCCGGGTACCCCCACGCCACGTGCAGCTCGGGCATCACGTCGAAGTTCATGCCGTAGATGCTCGAGATCATGGTCGGCGCGAAGAAGATGGCCGCCCAGGCGGAGATCCGCTTGACCTCGTCGTTCTGCTGGTTGCCCACCTCCGCGAGCTTCTTCATGTCCTCGTTCTGGCGCTGGGCGACGAGGGTCGCGTTCACCGCCAGGATCTCCCGCAGCGTGGTGCGGAAGCCGTCGACCCGCTCGGTGACGAGCGCGACGTGGTCGGCGACGTCGCGGATGTAGCGGCGCAGCTCCACATCCGACTGGAACACCTCGAAGTCGGTGACGAGCCGCCCGAGCATGCCGGTCAGCGGAGCGACCGCACGCTGGAAGTCCAGCACCTCCTGGCTGAGCTCGTAGATGCGGCGGGACACCGCCGGGTCGCCCTCGAAGACCTGCGCCTCGATCTCGTCGATGTCGTTCTCGAGACCGGCGACGACGGGCGAGTACTGATCCACGACGGCGTCGAGGATCGCGTACAGCACGGCGACCGGGCCGACGCGCAGCAGCTCCGGATCGGCCTCCATCCGCCGCCGCACCAGCGAGAGGTCGGGCTTCTCGGAGTGGCGGACCGTGACGACGAAGTTCGACCCCACGAACAGGTGGAGCTCGCCGAAGTCGACCTCCTCGCGCTGGTCGGAGTAGCTGGCGGCGCGCAGCACCACGAACATGTCGCTGCCGTACCGCTCGAGCTTGGGCCTCTGGTGCGCGCTGATCGCGTCCTCGAGGGCGAGCGGGTGCATCGAGAACTCGTCCTCGAGCGCGGCGAGCTCGGCCGCGTTCGGCCGGTACAGCCCGATCCACGCCATCGCGTCGGGCAGCTTCTGCAGGGCGGCGAGCGCCTCCGGGATGCTGCCGGGAGAGACGACCCGGCGGCCGTCCTGGTAGATCGCGTTGTCGACCGTGCTGGTGCGGGCCGGCTCGTCGTCCGGGCGCAGACGCTGGATGGGAGCGGTGTCCTCGGCGGCGGCGCGGGTGCGCGAGCCCAGACCCAGGATCGTCGCGGGGACGCGGGGCAGCTTCACGACCATCTCCTCTGCTCGACCGACGCCCTATTGTGCACCTCCCGGTGAACGGGAGGTGTCCGCTGCGCCGCCGGTGTCGGAGGGCCTCACTAGCCTGGAGGCGCTCCCCCGGACGACGCAGAGGAAGGACGACCGTGAAGCTGCTGCACACCTCGGACTGGCACATCGGCCGCACCTTCCACGGGCACTCCACGACGGCGGCGCTCGCGACCGTGCTCGAGGCCCTGGTCGAGACGGTGCGGGCCGAGCGCGTGGACGCGGTGCTGATCGCCGGCGACGTCTTCGACTCCGCCGTGCCCGCCGCGGAGCACTACACCCTCCTCACCCGCACGCTCGAGGCGATCCGCGCGGCCGGCGCCGAGGTCGTCCTCACCAGCGGCAACCACGACTCCCCCGCCCGGCTCGGCTTCCAGGCCGGGCTCCTGCGCGGAGCGGGCGTCCACGTCCTCACCGACCCCGAGGCGTACGCCGAGCCGGTCCTGCTGCGCGACGCGTCCGGGCTCGAGGTCGGCGTCCACGGCATCCCCTTCCTCGAGCCCGCCCTCTACCGCCACCGGCACTCGGAGGAGCAGCTGCGCCGCCACGAGGACGTGCTCGCCTTCGCGATGGCGCGGGTGCGCGCCGCCGCCGAGGCGGCGGGCCGTCCCTGGGTCGTGCTCGCGCACTGCTTCGCGGTCGGAGCCCCGGCCGCGGTCCTCGAGCGCGACATCACGGCGGGCGGGCTCGACTACGTCTCGGTCGAGCACTTCGCCGCGGCCGACTACGCGGCGCTCGGGCACATCCACGGACGCGCCGAGCTGCTGCCGGGAGTGCGCTACTCCGGAGCGCCGCTGCACTACTCGTTCGGCGAGGCGTCGAAGCCGCGCGGTGCCTGGCTGGTGACGATCGGGCCCGAGGGGCTCGAGGGCGTCGAGTGGTCGCCGCTCCCCGTGCCGAGGAGGCTCAGCGTGATCGAGGGCGAGCTCGAGCAGCTGCTGCGCGATCCCTCCCTGGCCGAGGTGGAGGGCGACTGGGTCTCGGCGGTGCTCACCGATCCCGTGCGCCCGCTCGACGCGATGGCGCGCCTGCAGTCGCGCTTCCCCGGCTGCGCGACGCTCGAGCACCGGCCCCCGCACGCCGCGGCCGAGCCGCGCGCGTACGCCGAGCGGATCCGCGGGCGGAGCGACGTGGAGGTCGTCGACGACTTCCTCGCCCACGTCCGCGGCGGCCACGGCGCCACGGACACCGAGCGCGCCCTCACCCTCGACGCGCTCGCGGCCGTCGAGGCCGAGGCTCTGCGGTGAGGATCCGCCGACTCGCCTTCGCCGGGCTCGGACCGTTCCGCGCCGAGCAGTGCGTCGAGTTCGACCGGCTCGAGGACGTGGGCGTGTACCTCATCGCCGGGCGCACCGGAGCGGGCAAGTCGACGATCCTCGACGCGATCGCGTTCGCGCTCTACGGCTCGGTCCCCCGCTTCGACGGCACCGCCTCGCGCCTCCGGAGCGACCACAGCGGCCCCGAGGACGAGACCTTCGCCGAGCTCGAGTTCGAAGCGGCGGGGCGCGTCTACCGCGTCCGGCGCTCGCCCGAGTACGAGCGGCCGAAGCGGCGCGGCACCGGCACCACGACCCAGCCTGCGAAGGTCGAGCTGCTGGAGCAGGTCGACGGCACCTGGGTCGGGCTCTCGTCGAGCGCGAAGGAGGTGGGCGCCGACATCGGCCGGATCGTCGGCCTGACGAAGGACCAGTTCCTCCAGGTGATCCTGCTGGCGCAGAACCGCTTCCACGAGTTCCTGCTCGCGAAGAACGACGACCGGCAGCGGCTCCTGCGCACGCTCTTCGCGACCGAGCGCTTCGATCTGCTCCGCCGCCGCCTGCTCGAGCAGCGCGATGCGAGCGCCGTCGGGCTCGAGGAGGAGCGCGCGGCCGTGACGGCGCTCGCGGACGAGGCCGTCCGGCTCCTCGATGACGGAGCCGAGCCGCCTCTGCCGGACGCCGCCTGGTTCGCCGGGCTGCCGGCGCGGCTCGCCGCTCCGCTCGAGGCGGCCCGGGCCGGCTCCGCCGCGGCCGACGCGGCGCACGAGGCCGCGGGCACCGCTCTCGACGACGCCCGGCGCATCGCCCGGGGCCAGGAGCGTCGCCGGCGCGCCCTCATCGAGGCCGAGGAGCTCGCGGTCGCCGAGGCGCACGTCGAGCAGCAGCGGGCCGCGATCGAGCGCGCGCGCCGGGCCGACGGCGTGCTGCCGCTGCTCCGCTCCGCCCGGGCAGCCGCCGAGAAGGAGCGGGCCGCCCGGCAGCAGCGCGACCTCGCCGCCGACGCCTACGGGGACGCGTCCAGAGGCCCGGCCGCCGAGACGGCCGAACGGCTCGCCGCTGTCCTCGGCGCCCTCGCCGAGGCGCTGGCCGAGGAGCGCCGGCTCCCCGACGCGGAGCGCGTCGCCGAGCGGTCCGCACGCGCCGAGCAGGCGGCGGCGACCGAGCTCGCCGGGATCGAGGCGGAGCTGCGCGAGCTGCCCGCCCGCGTCGACGCGCTCGCCGCCGAGGAGGAGTCTCTGGCCGGGGAGGCCGCCGCCGTCCCCGCGCGCGTCGACGAGCTCGCCGCGCTCGAGCGGAGGATCGCCGCGGCCCTCGAGCGCGATCTCACTGCGGCGAGTCTGCAGCGGCTCCGCACGGCCTACGCCGACGCGGCGCGCGTCCACGGCGAGCGCGCCGCGGAGCAGGCCGCCCTGATCGCGCGCCGGTTCGCCGGATTCGCCGGGGAGCTCGCCGAGCGGCTGGAGCCGGGCGAGCCCTGCCCCGTCTGCGGCTCGTGCGAGCACCCCCGCCCGGCCGAGCACGACGGCCCGACGACGGTCGGCACCGACGACCTCGACCGGGCCCGCGTCGCGGTGGAGCGCGCCGCCGCCGCCCTCGACGGCGCCCGCGAGCGCGAGGGAGCCGCGGCTCGGGCTCTCGCGGCGCTCGAGGAGCGCGTGGGCGGGGACGCGGATCCGGAGTCGCTCCGCCCGGCGCACGAGCAGCGGCTCGCATCGGCGCGCGCCGCGGCCGCCCGCATGGAGGAGCTGCGGCGCGAGCGCACCCGGCTGCGCACCCGGATCGACGCTCTCACGACCGGGCGGGACGCCGCTCGCGAGGAGCACCGCGCCCGCGCCGACGAGTCCGCCCTCGCCGCTGAAGCGCTGCGGCTGCTGCGGGAGCGCGTCGAGGCCTTCCGCGACGGCGCGACGAGCGTCGCCTCGCGGGTCGAGCAGCTGAGCGCCCAGCGCCGCCGTGCCGTCGCCCTGGTCGAGGCCGAGGAGGCGGCCGTCTCGCGGTCCGAGGCCGCCGCCGCCGCCCGGGAGGAGCTCGCCGGGGTCCTCGCTGAGCGCGGCTTCACGACCGCCGAGGAGGCCGAGTCGGCCGCGCTGGCCAGCGGGGACCGGGCGCGGGCCGAGGCCGTCGTCGCCGAGCACGAGCGACGGCGGAGCGCGACGGAGGCGGTGCTCGCCGATCCGGAGCTCCGCGGACTGCCGGGCGCAGCCGTCGACCTCGCCGCCGCCGAGGAGCGCTCGCGCGAGGCCTCCGCCCGTCGCGACGAGGCGCGAGCCGGCCTCTCCGTGCTCGAGCACCGCTCGGAGCGCCTGGTCGAGCTCGCCGCGACGGCCGCGGGCCGCCTCGCGGTGCTGGGTGAGCGCCTCCGCCGCCACGAGGAGCTGCGCGCGCTGGCCGAGACCGTCTCAGGCCGGGGTCAGAACACGCGCCGGATGGACCTCGAGGCCTTCGCCCTCGCCGGACGCCTGGAGGAGATCGTGACCGCGGCGAACCTCCGCCTCGACGCGATGACCAGCGGCCGCTACGCGCTCGCCCACGACGACTCGCTCGCCTACCGCGGCGCCGCCTCCGGCCTCGGGATCGACGTGCTCGACGCCTTCACCGGCGTCCGCCGGCAGCCCGCCTCGCTCTCCGGTGGCGAGACGTTCCTCGCCTCGCTCGCCCTCGCCCTCGGTCTCGCCGACGTGGTGACGGCGCAGTCCGGCGGCATCTCGCTCGAGACCATGTTCATCGACGAGGGCTTCGGCTCGCTCGACGCCGAGACGCTGGAGACGTCGCTCAGCACGCTCGACGAGCTGCGGTCGGGCGGTCGGACGATCGGCCTGATCAGCCACGTCGACGCGATGCGCGAGCGGCTTCCGATCGGCCTCCGCGTCGCGGTGGGGCCGCGCGGCGACTCGACGATCCTCACCGGCTGAGCGGCCGCTCCCGAGCGAAGGGGCGACGACGGCCCGCTGGCTCCTCTCGCACTGCAGCAGCGAGCGCGCCCGCGCCCGCTGCTAGGGTCGTGCGCAGTGACACGGGGTGCCCGCCAGGGCTGAGAGAAGACCCGTTGAACCTGATCTAGTTCGTACTAGCGAAGGGATGTCGCGAATGAGCATTCGCACGCCTGTCCACCCGACCCTCCCCGCCGACACAGCGCCCGACCCGGTGTCCGTGGGTCGCGATCTCGCCGAGCTCCGCGCCGCCGAGCCCCTGGTGCAGTGCATCACGAACGCGGTCGTCACCGGCTTCACCGCCAACAGCCTGCTGGCCCTCGGTGCCAGCCCGGCGATGTGCGACCTGCCCGGTGAGGCGGGCGTCTTCGCGGGCATTGCCTCCGCCGTGCTCGTCAACCTCGGCACGCCCGGAGCGGAGCAGCGCGAGGGTGCTCGAGAGGCGGTCGCCGCGGCCGGACGCGCCGGCACCCCCTGGGTGCTCGATCCGGTCGCCGTCGGCCCGCTGCCCGTCCGCACCGCTCTGGCGGTGGAGCTGCTCGAGGCGCGGCCCGCGATCATCCGCGGCAACGCCTCCGAGATCCTCGCCCTCGCGGGAGCCGGTGCGGGCGGCCGCGGCGTGGACGCCGTCGACACCGCCGAGCAGGCGCTCGACTCCGCCCGCGTCCTCGCCCGCCGCACCGGCGGCGTGGTCGCCGTCTCGGGAGCGGTCGACCTCGTCACCGACGGCGAGCGGATCGTCCGGGTCACGGGCGGCCACCCGCTGCTGACCCGCGTGACCGGCGGCGGCTGCGCGCTCGGCGCCGTGATGGCGGCGTTCCTCGGCGCGGGCGCCCGCCCGCTCGACGCGGCCGTCAGCGCCTCCGCGGTCTGGGGCCTCGCCGCCGAGCGGGCCGCCGTAGCGAGCAGCGGTCCCGGGTCCTTCGCCGTCGGCCTCCTCGACGCCCTCGCTGCCCTCCAGCCGGCCGACGCCGAGGCCGGGGCGCGGATCGCATGAGCCTCGACCTCTCGCTCCACCTCGTCACGGACACCGCTCAGTGCGGTCCGCGCGGCGTGCCCGCCGTGGTCGCCGCCGCCGTCCGGGGCGGAGTCACGACCGTGCAGATCCGCGATCACGACGCCTCCGCCGCCGAGCTCGTCGCCCTGACCCGGGCCGTCGCCGCCGTCCTCGACGAGCGCACGACCCTGCTGGTCGACGACCGCGTCGACGTCGCCCTCGCCGCCCGCCTCGCGGGCGCCCGCGTCCACGGCGTCCACCTCGGGCAGTCCGACCTCCCCGTCACCGCCGCCCGCTCGCTGCTCGGTCCCGACGCGGTGATCGGGCTCACCGCGAACACCCCCGAGCACCTCGCCGCCGTCCGCGCCCTGCCCGCGGGGACGGTCGACTACCTCGGCGTCGGCGTCATCCGGCCCACCGCGACCAAGCCCGACCACCCCGCTCCCCTCGGTGTCGACGGGTTCGCCGCCCTCGCCGCGGCCACGGCGCTGCCCTGCGTCGCCATCGGCGGAGTCGGAGCCGCGGACGCGGGGCCACTCCGCCTCGCCGGTGCGGCCGGCCTCGCGGTCGTGTCGGCGCTCTGCACGGCCGCCGACCCCGCGGCGGCCGCCCGCCTGATCCGAGCGGAGTGGGACCGGTGACCGCCGGCGCCCGCGTCCCCCGTGTCCTCAGCATCGCCGGCACCGATCCGACCGGCGGTGCCGGCGTCCAGGCCGACCTCAAGTCGATCGGCGCGCTCGGCGGCTACGGCATGGCGGTCGTCACCGCGCTCCTCGCGCAGAACACGCACGGGGTCCGCTCCGTGCACCTGCCGCCCGCCGTGTTCCTCCGCGAGCAGCTCGACGCGGTGAGCGACGACGTCACGATCGACGCGGTGAAGATCGGGATGCTCGCCACGGCCGAGTACGCCGGAGTCGTCGCCGAGTGGCTCGACGAGGTCCGCCCGCCCGTCGTGGTCGTGGATCCGGTGATGGTCGCGACCAGCGGTCACCGGCTGCTCGCTCCCGAGGCGGAGGACGCCGTGCGCGACCTGCTCCGCCGCGCCGACCTGGTGACGCCGAACCTCCCCGAGCTGGGCGTGCTGGCCGGAGAGCCGACCGCCTCCGACTGGCCGGCCGCGCTCGCGCAGGGAGCGGCACTCGCCCGCGCCCTCGACGCCGCCGTGCTGGTGAAGGGCGGCCACCTCGACGGCCCCGCCACCCCGGACGCGATCGTCACCCCCGACGGCCTCGTGCGCGAGGTCCCCGGCGAGCGCGTCGCCACCTCCAACACGCACGGCACCGGGTGCTCGCTCTCGTCCGCGATGGCGACGCTCCTGGCCGGGCGCGACGCCTCCTCCGACGCCCTGGTCGAGGCGCTGACGGAGGCCAAGGAGTGGCTGACCGGCGCCCTGCGCGCCGCCGACGCCCTGGAGGTCGGCTCCGGCAACGGCCCGATCGACCACTTCCACCGGCGACGTCCTCCGGCGTTCTGCGCGGACGTCTGGGAGCGGACGCGGACCCTCCGCGACGAGATCGACGCGCTCCCGTTCGTGCGGGCCCTCGGCGACGGCTCCCTCGGGCGGAAGGACTTCGAGTGGTACCTCGAGCAGGACGCTCTCTACCTCACCGAGTACGCCCGCGTCCTGGCCGTGGCGGCGCAGCGCGCGCCGACCACCGCCGAGCAGGTCTTCTGGGCCGAGGGCTCGGCGTCCGCCCTCGCGGCGGAGGCGCAGCTGCACCGCGACCGGCTCGGGACCAGGGACGCGGCTCCCGCGCCCGTGACCCGCGGCTACACCGACCACCTGCTCGCGGTCGCCGCGCGGGGCGGCTACGGCGAGATCGTCGCCGCCCTGCTCCCCTGCTTCTGGCTCTACGCCGACGTCGGGTCGCGTCTGGCCGCCTCCGGGCACCCCGAGCACCCCTACGCGGACTGGCTGCTCACGTACGGCGACCCGGTCTTCGCGACGGCCACCGAGCGGGCGATCGAGTTCACGGAGCAGGCCGCCCGCGACGCCTCACCGAGGGAGCGCGCCGCGATGAGGGACGCGTTCCTGCGGTCGAGTTCGTTCGAGAAGGACTTCTTCGCCGCACCGCTCGCCCGGACCGGCTGAGCTCTCAGCCGGCCCGGCCGGGTGCACTCAGCCGATCGCCTCGCGCAGGACGTGCATGAGGGCGTCCAGCTGCACCGTGTCGGCCGAGGCCGTCTCGGCGTCCGCGCCGTCGAGCGCCCGGGCGGCGAGACCGGCCTTGGCGTCGATGAGCTCCGCGATCTTCGCGTCGATCGTGTGCGCCGCGATGATCCTCCACGCCGTCACCGGCTCCTCCTGGCCGATGCGGTGCACGCGGTCGATCGCCTGCGTCTGCTCGGCCGAGGTCCACGACAGCTCGGCGAGCACCACGTTGGAGGACGCCTGCAGGTTCACGCCGACTCCCGCCGCGGTGAGCGAGCAGACGGCGACCGAGACGTCCGGGTCCTCGTTGAAGGCGTCGATCTGCGTCTGGCGGAACGCCGCGGTCTGGTCGCCGCGGATGGAGACGGACGTCAGCTCGCGCTTCTCGAAGGTGTCCTCCGCCTGGTCCATCACGTCGATGTGCTTCGCGAAGAAGACGACCTTGCCCACCGAGCGGGCCAGCTGCGAGGCGTAGTCGGCGGCCAGCGCCGCCTTGGCCTGGCCGATCCGGCGCACCATGGTGAAGACGTTCTCGCCGGTCTTGGCCGACTTCGACTCCTCGAGCTCGCTCTGCGCCACGATGCGGATGAACCGCTCGCGCTCGTCGTCGTCGAGCTCGTGCGTGATCGAGGAGGTGACCGCCCTGAAGCGCTGCAGCATGCGGGCGCCGAGCTCGCGCTCGGCCTTCTGGATGGAGCGGCCGAGGTCGTCGTCCAGCTCGACGGGCAGATCGACGATCCGCTTCGACGGCAGGTCGGCGGCGACGTCGATCTTCTTGCGCCGGACGATGCCGAGGTCGATCACGGCCTCGCGCGCCTCCGGGTAGAAGCCCGTGTCGGCGGGGGTGAGGCCCGTCTCCTCGAGGCGGCCCATCAGCTCCGGTCCCGGCTTGGTCTCGTCGATCCAGCCGAGGAAGCGCCAGATGGCGCGGAAGTCGTCGACGTCGTTGATCAGCGGGGTGCCGGTCAGCGCGATCATCAGCGGATCGTGCCCCGGAGTGGTCTCGCGGATCCTCGACGCCAGCGCGAGCACGCTCTGCGAGCGCTGCGAGCGGAGGTTCTTGATGAAGTGCGCCTCATCGACGACCATGCCGCGGAAGCCCAGGCTCCCGAGCCAGCCGATGTGCCGGTCGAGGATGTCGTAGTTGACGATGACCACGTCGGCGAACGCGTCGAGCGTGCCGCCGTCTCCGTGGATCACCGTGGCGCGCCGCTGCGGCGTCCAGTGCTCCACCTCGCGCGCCCAGTTCATCTTGACCACGTTCGGCACCACCGCGAGCAGCGGGTACGCCCCGACCACCGACGCGGCGAGGAGGCTCTGCGCGGTCTTGCCCAGACCCGGCTCGTCGGCGAGCAGGAAGCTGCGGTGCCCCTCGCGGGCGCTCTCGATGAAGCGCGCCTGGTGCGGCATCAGCTCGCGGCCGCGCGGCGAGACCCGGTCGAGCTTCGGCGGCTCCGGGAGCTCCATGCTCGCGGCCCGTCCGCCCGCTCCGTACTCGAACGCCTTGAAGAGCGGCCCGAGCAGCTCCCAGTCGTCGAGCCTGCGGCGCGGCGCCGGAGCCGAGGGCTCGGCGATCGAGAAGTCCGGGGGGAGGAAGGGGTTCGCCAGCTGGCGGGCGCGCACCGACTGCGGCACGACCTGGTTGACCGGCACCGCGGGCTTGGGCTCCGGCTCGGTCACGATGAGCAGCTCGTCGGGGGTGAGCTCCGCGCCCGCCTCGAGCAGCCAGTCGCGGCGGAGCTTCTGCGCGGCCGCCGTGACGCCGGCCTCCGATTCGAGCAGCGCGATCAGGCTGGTGTCGCGGGCGGCCGTCTTGGCCAGGATCGTGGCGATGCCGTCGAGCCGCTTCATCTCCTCGGCGCGCTGCGCGTCGCTGAGCGAGGGATCGACCTTGACCCGCTTGCGCTCCTCGCGCATCAGGAGGGCGATCACCAGGAACTTCGTCCGGTTGGTCGGCCCGACCTTGCCGGTCTGGGCCTTCGCCTCCACCTCGCGGACGCGGCGGGCGAGGATCGGGATGATCCCCGCGTTGTCCACGCCGCGCGAGCGCGATCGGGGTCGGCTCCCGGCGGCGTTCGACGCTCGTCGCGTCTGACCGGACTGACGCTGGCCGCTGCGAGCCATGCTCCTCCTCGATGTGTGACGGGGGGCGGAGGAGGGGTTCCCGCGCGCTGCCGTCGCCGTGCATCCGCCGGATCGCCTCCGGGGAGGTGTCGGGCGTCGGTGCATCCGGTGGCCGTCGAGAGCTCCGAGCAACGGGTCTGGGACCCGGTCGCAGCATCCCCGGCGTGCGGGTGCGGCGCCAGTCTACTCCTCGGGGCGGTCCGGTCGGCGCTCAGACGCGCGGACGGTCGCGCTCGTCGTCATTCCGGGGTCGGGACGCGGATGACAAGGCCCGCCGCCACGAAGACGCCGACCGCGGCGAGGCTCAGCGAGGACCAGATCGCGTCCGGGAACGCGAACGGCAGCACCGGGTTCCACAGCAGGAGCACCGGGACGAGCCCGATCAGCCAGAGGAGTGCGCGCGCCTGGATCGCGAACCAGCCGATGACCGCCGCGAGGATCGCGACCGGGTAGCGGATGAAGTCGTAGGCGTCGGAGCCGACGAGGGCGAGCCCGGCCAGCAGCACGATCGCGCCGAGGATCCCGGGCGCGAGCGCCATGCGGGCGCGGTCGCGCGAGGGGTAGCGGGCGGCGGTCGCGCGGGACGGCTTGCGGGTGCTCACCCCTCGATCGTAGGCGGGCGCATACCCCGCCCGGGTACCGCCTGCGGCGCGTAGGCTGGAGGAGTGATCGAGGACCTCAAGAAGCGCTCGCTGCACCGTGCCCGGATCCTGGGCGGCCAGATGCGCGGCCTCGAGCGGATGATCGAGAACGAGGACTACTGCGTCGACATCGTCACGCAGTCCCTCGCGATCCAGAAGTCGCTCGGCTCGCTCAACAAGCTCATCGTCGAGAACCACCTCCGCACGCACATCACCGCGATGTTCGAGGAGGGCGGAGACGCCCGCGAGGCGGCGATCGCCGAGCTCGTGAAGATCTTCGAGCTCTCCAACAACCGCTCGTGACCGCCGGCCTCGTCGCCGCGGCGCGGGTGCGCCCGCTGCTGCTCGACGGGGGCCTGGGCACGGAGCTGGAGGCGCAGGGCGTCGCGGTGGACTCCTCGCTCTGGAGCGCCCGGGTCCTGCTGGAGGAGCCCGGCCGGGTCGTCGACGCGCACCGCGCCTTCGCCGAGGCGGGCGCCCGGGTCGCGGTGACCGCGAGCTACCAGGTGTCCGCGAGCGGATTCGCGGCCGCGGGCCTGGCCCCGGGCCTCGCCGAGCGCGCCCTCCGGGAGAGCGTCGACCTGGCCCGGCGCGCGCAGAGCGGCTGGGTCGCCGCCTCCGTCGGCCCTTACGGCGCTAGCCTCGGCGACGGCTCCGAGTACCGCGGCGACGACGGCCTCACCGTCGGCGAGCTCGCCGCCTGGCACCGCCCGCGACTGGAGACCCTGGCCGCGGCCGGGCCCGACCTGCTCGCCGTCGAGACCATCCCGTCGGTGCGGGAGGTGCGCGCCGTCGTGGATGCCCTCGCGGGCTCCTCGGTCCCCGCCTGGATCTGCGTGAGCGGCCGTTCGGGCCGCACCGCGGCCGGCGAGCCCCTGGCCGAGGCGTTCGCCGTCGCCGCCGCCTCCGAGGAGGTGGTCGGCGTGGGAGTGAACTGCTGCCCGCCCGGCGACGTCGCCGAGGCGGTCCGCATCGCCCGCTCCGTCACCGGCAAGCTGGTCGTCGTGTACCCGAACAGCGGCGAGGAGTGGGACGCCGTCGAGCGTCGCTGGGCTGGCGATGCGGCCTTCGACCCCGCGCTGATCGCCTCCTGGCGCGCGGCGGGAGCGGATCTGATCGGCGGCTGCTGCCGCGTGGGACCTGCGGCGATCGCTGCCCTCGGACGAAGCCTGGAGGAGGAGTCGTGACCACCCTGAGAGCCGTGCGCGGCGACCTCACCCGCGAGCACGTCGACGCGATCGTGAACGCGGCGAACTCGTCGCTCCTCGGCGGCGGCGGCGTCGACGGCGCGATCCACCGCGCGGGCGGGCCGGAGATCCTCGCCGAGTGCCGCCGGCTCCGCGGGGCCGAGCTGCCGGACGGCCTGCCCGCCGGCTCCGCGGTCGCCACGACCGCCGGCCGCCTCCCTGCCCGCTGGGTCGTGCACACCGTCGGTCCCGTCCACTCGTGGTCGGAGGACCGCAGCGCCGTCCTCGCCTCGGCCTACCGCGAGTCGGTGCGCACCGCTGTCGGCCTCGGCGCGCGGACGCTCGCCTTCCCGGCCGTCTCGGCAGGCGTCTACGGCTGGCCGATGGACGACGCGGCGCGCATCGCGGTGGAGACGGTCCGCGAGGCGACCGCGGACGGCGCACTCGACGAGGTCCGGTTCGTCCTCTTCTCCGCGGACGCCCTCGCGGCCTTCGAGGCCGCTCTGGCCGCGGAATGACGGAGGGGGAGCCGACCCTGCGGTCGACTCCCCCTCCACTGTGCTGCGCTAGGCCGTCTTCGGCCGCGCGAACTCGTCGTAGGGCAGCGTGATCGGGCGGGTCCGCGGAGGCATCCGCACGACCGCCTCGAGCGCCGGGCCCAGTGCCTCGCGCCACGCGCGGTAGCCGTCCTCGTTGAGGTGCAGGCCGTCCGGCGAGTACTGCTCGAGCAGCCCGCCGTCCTCGCCCGCGAGCACCGGCCACAGGTCGAGGTAGCCCGCGTGCGCCGTGGGCGCGAACTGCCACAGGTGGCGGTTGATCTCGCGGATCTGCGGCGCGAACTCGTGTCCGCGCGGCAGGACCGAGGTCACCAGGATGCGCACGTCCGGGAGGTCGCGCCGGAACGTCGCGACGATCGTCTCGATGTTGCGCACGACGTGCTCCGTCGTGCGGTGCCAGGCGAGGTCGTTGGTGCCGATCAGCAGCACCACCGTGTCCGGCTCCTGCGCGACCAGCTCGGCGAGCCGCGCGACGACGTCCGCCGTGGTGGCCCCTCCGACTCCCTCGTCGACGACCGTCGACTCCGTCAGCCACTCGCCCCAGGCTCCCGCCTGGATGATGCTGTCCCCGATGAAGAGGACCTTCCCCAGCTGGAGTCCGCGCCCCGCGTCCGTACTCGACCGTTCGCTCATCGTGCTCCTCTCGTCGGCGTCCCGGGCGGCCTCGCCGCCGCCGGACCCCTCCATTGTCACCGCTGCACCCGGCGCCCGCCAGGGGAGCGCTCGTCGCCGGAGTCCGGCAGGTCGGCCGCGGTGGCCGTGATGCGGTTGGCCATGCCGTTGAAGATGATGCCGTGGAAGGGCAGGATCGCGAACCAGTAGAGCCTGCCCGCGAGGCCCTGCGGGAAGAACACCGCGCGCTGCGTGTAGACCGAGCCGCCGTCTCCGGAGGGCTCGGCGCGCATCTCGAGCCAGGCCCCGCCGGGCACCTTCATCTCGGCGCGCAGGCGCAGGAGCTTCGGCCGCTCGATCTCCTCGACGCGCCAGAAGTCGAGGGCGTCGCCAGCGTGCAGGCGCGCGGAGTCGCGGCGCCCGCGCTGCAGGCCCACTCCCCCGACGAGGCGGTCCATCCAGCCGCGGATCACCCACGCGAGCGGGAAGGAGTACCAGCCGTTGGTGCCGCCGATGCCCTCGATGACGCGCCAGAGCTTGGCCGGGTCGGCCTGGGTGCGGCGCTCCTTGAGGTCCACGTAGACCGTGTGGCCGGCCCACTCCGGGTCGCTCGGCAGCGGATCGCTGGGAGCGCCGACGACCTCCGCGTTCTGCCAGCTCGTCTCGATCTCGCCCGCCTGCATCTTTCCCAGCGCGAGCCGGACGGCGCGGCGGTAGGAGGTCAGCCCGCCCTCGGGGTCGGGGATGAGCGCGCGGATGTCCTGCTCGTGCACGACGCAGTCGTACTGCAGCGAGGCGATGATGGGCACCGCGAGCGAGCGCGGGATCGGCGTGACCAGGTTGACCCACTGCGAGGCCAGCCACGGGGTGAACACCGGCAGGGACGCGATCGGCCGCTGCGGGAGCCCGGCCTCGACCGCGTAGCCGTTCATCATCTGGCCGTAGCGGAGCACGTCGGGCCCGCCGATGTCGAAGGTGCGGTTGAGCGCGGCGTCCTCGAGCGACGCGGAGCCGATCAGGTAGTGCAGCACGTCGCGCACGGCGATCGGCTGGATGAAGTTGCGCACCCACTGCGGCGCGGGCATGTACGGCAGCACGTCGGTGAGGTGGCGCACCATCTCGAACGAGGTCGACCCGGAGCCGATGATCACGCCCGCCTGCAGGGCGATCGTCGGCACTCCCGACTCCATCAGGATCCGGCCCACCTCCGCGCGCGAGCGGAGGTGCTTCGAGAGCTCCTGGCCCTCGGGGTGCAGGCCGCCGAGGTAGACGATGCGGCCGACGCCGGCCGACCTCGCGGCTGTGGCGACGTTCTGCGCGGCGCGGCTCTCGACCTCCTCGAAGTGGGCGTGGTCGTTGCCCGAGCCCATCGAGTGGACGAGGTAGTAGAGGACGTCGACGCCCTCGACTGCGGCCTCCAGCGACTCCGGCTCGCCGAGATCGCCCTGGGCGACCTCGACCTCCTCCGCCCACGGCACGTCGACCAGCTTGCGCGGGTCGCGCACCAGGACGCGCACCCGGAAGCCCGCCTCGAGGAGGCGCGGCGTCAGCCTGCCGCCGATGTAGCCGGTCGCACCGGTGACGAGCGCGAGGGGGCGCGCCGAGTCGGAGGGGGTTTCGCTCATGCGGCCACGGTACGCCGATGGCCTCGGGACCTCTCCCGCTGGTGCGGGCCCGCGGCCCCTGCTAGGCGGCGCCCGGCATCCCGCTCAGTCGATGCCGAGGACCTCGCGGACCTGCACCACGTCGTGGTTCATCTGGCGGATGAGGGGCTCGACGCCCTCGTAGGCGACCTGGCCGCGGATCCGGCCGACGAACGCCACGTCGACCACGCGGTCGTAGAGGTCGAGGGTGTCGAGCGTCTGATCGAGCACGTACGCCTCGACCTGCTTGGGCGGCACTCCGACGAAAGTCGGGTTGCTGCCGACCGAGATCGCGGCGGGATGCGTGACGCCGTCGGTGGTGAGCCGGCCCGCGTAGACCCCGTCGGCCGGGATCAGGCCCTGCGACTGCGGCGAGAGGTTCGCGGTCGGGAAGCCCAGCTCGCGGCCGCGCTTCGCTCCGTGCACGACCACGCCGCGGACCACGGGCTCGTGCCCGAGCAGGCGCGTCGCGTGCTCCACGTCGCCCTCGGCCAGCAGCTCGCGGATCCAGGTGGAGGAGACGCGGCGCCCGTCCTCGGGCCGCACGTCGTCGATCAGCTCCACCTCGAATCCGTGCTGCCCGCCGAGCACGCGCAGCAGGTCGACGTCGCCCGCTCCCCGGGCGCCGAAGCGGAAGTCGGAGCCGACGAGGACCACGCGGGCCTCGAGCGCCTCCACCAGCACCTGCTCGACGAACTGCTCGGGCGAGAGCGCCCGGAACGCCTCGTCGAAGGTGAGCAGCAGCGTCGCGTCCACGCCGGTCCCGGCGAGGAGCTCGAGCTTCTGCTCGTTGCCGACCAGGACGGGCGGGCATTTCTCCGGCGCGATCACGCTGAGCGGATTGCGGTCGAAGGTGACGACGACTGCGGCGAGCCCCTGCTCGCGAGCCCGCTCGTGCAGCCGGCCGATGACGGCCCGGTGCCCGGAGTGGACGCCGTCGAACTTGCCGATCGTGACGGCGGAGGGTCCGATCCCGGCCAGGTCGCCGGGGCGGGTCTCGACGCGCATCAGGCGGCCGCCCGGGCCGTGCGCCGCCCCTGCACGCGGAGCCACCAGAGACCGAGCACGGGCAGGACGAGCGGGATGAGCAGGTAGCCGGCGCCGAAGGCCGCCCACACCGTCGACTGGCGCCCGAACGGGTCGGCGCTCGCGAGCCCGAGGAGCTGCGGAGCGAGGAGGCTGAGCGCGCCGACCACGAGCACGCCCACCAGCTCGAAGGTGATCGTCACCCACGCGACGCGCTGCCAGGCGCGGCCCGGGACGATCAGGGCGACCGTCGCGACGATGTACACGACGGCCGAGAGCGCGGAGAGCGAGAACGCCAGCGGCGCCTCGTCGAACCGGTCGATGATCTGGAAGACGGAGCGCCCCGTCGCGGCGAGCGCGAGGATCCCGTAGACCACGACCAGGAGGCTGCCGATCCCGCGCGAGCGGGCGGAACGGGTCGGCTCGCCGCTCCCGGGGGCCGAGGGGACTGAGGGGTCGTGAGCGGCCCGTCCGGACGCATCGCTGGCTGGTTTCGACATCGCACGTCCATGCTAGGCGCTCGCCGGGCCGGGCCCGGTGGCGGGCCCGATCAGGCGCTCTGGAAGAACCAGATCTGGTGCATCCGGTAGACCATGACCGCGATCGAGAGGCAGGCGACGCCCAGGATCACGGTGCTCCAGCGGCTCCGCTCGATGAGCGCCCAGAACCCGGCAGCGAGCGGCAGGAGCAGCGCCGAGATCAGGTAGATGTAGTACTCCGGCAGGCTCCCCGACGGGCGGTTGCCGACCAGCGGCGACACGATCGCGACCGCCAGCTGGACGATCAGCAGCAGCTCGACGATCGCCGTCGCGCCGACCGAGACGTCCGAGGGACGGCGGGCGAGCAGCCCGAGCACGAGGCAGAGCAGGCCGGCCGCGACGGCGATCCCCACCTGGAGGATCGTGAACCACTCGATCACGAGGCGGCCGTCCGCAGGTCCTCGGTCGGGAAGTTGACGACGCTCTTGAGCTGGGTACCGCGCCGCTCGGCGAGGCCGATCAGCCGCTCCCCCGGGCCGACCGCGGCGAGGAGGCCCTTCGCGCCCGCCACCGCCTCCGGGGCCGGGATGCGCTTGCCGTTCGCGAGATCGCCCGCCTCCTGGGCGTCGAGGCGCAGCAGGGGGAACAGCTCGCCCGCCACCAGCGTCGGCGGCAGCAGCGCGGCGGGGACGTCGAGCTCGTCGATCTCGCCGGCCTGCGCCACGGAGAAGGGGCCGACCGCGGTGCGCCGCAGCGCGGTCAGGTGGCCGCCGACTCCGAGGGACGCGCCCAGGTCGCGGGCGAGCGCGCGGATGTAGGTGCCGGAGGAGCAGGTGACGCGCACGTCCAGGTCGAGGAACCCCTC